>JALSQM010000115.1 GCA_026985385.1 Acidilobaceae archaeon
GCTCGCGTGGGCCAGGCTCAGCCCGAGTATCCTCAGGAAGCTGGAGGTGTTCCCCAGTATCATTAGGAAGCTCTCGTAGAACTCCAGGAAGCCCTCTCCGAGGCCGTGGAGGGGGCTCCCGCCCTCGACGGCGGCTGCCACTGCGGGGCCTATGAATATCCAGAGGAACGAGGCCGCGCCCAGGTACGCTAGGACTGCTGCGAGGCCCGTGCGGGGCCCGAATATGGCGTGCATTATGAGGCCGGAGGCCTCGGAGACGTTGAGTGGGTGTATGAGGAATGGTATGGAGCCCGTCAGGAAGAGGAGGAACTTCGGCAGCTTCACGGCGAATGCCTCGGCCTTAGCCCTCTCTAGGAGCGAGTTAATGAAGCCCAGCAGCGTGCCCAGGGATAGGGTGTAGCCTGCTAGGAAGAGGCTTATCGAGATCCACCTATACATGAAGGATACCGCGGCCCCCGGCGCCTCTAGGGCTACGTCAACGGGGCTCGAGAGGGGTGGGTGCTCGAATCCGAGGTGCCTCCAGAACGCTACTATGGGCTTCCCTGTTAGGGGCCCGAAGAACTCCCCGGCGAGGAAGCCCGTGACCGCCCCGGCAAGCCCTAGGACGCTCACTATGTAGGCCCACTCAGGGTCCCTGCGTCTGAAGAAGTAGTAGGCGAATAGTATGACTAGGAGTGCGTGGCCCAGATCCGGGAACATTAGCCCGAAGAATACGGGCATTGTTATGGCTGCGAATAGAGTTGGAACGATCT
The DNA here is from genome assembly GCA_026985385.1 of Acidilobaceae archaeon. Classification (GTDB taxonomy): domain Archaea; phylum Thermoproteota; class Thermoprotei_A; order Sulfolobales; family Acidilobaceae; genus Calypsonella. The sequence goes on from JALSQM010000115.1 coordinate 753, forward strand.
CGTTGGGCTCGGGCTCCCCGTACATCTCGATTAGCCTATGGAAGGGCCTTAGGAGCCGGGGGAGCTCGACCTTCGTGGGGACCCTCTCCTCCTCGGTCTTGACAGTCTTGACCCCGAGACTGTAGAGAGCGTAGGCGCCCCCGGAGGCCTGCTCGAGGATCCCCCTAAGCCTCCTGGAGTCCCTGACGTCTATGAAGCCCCTAATGAAGCGGAAGTCCCCCCGGGAAGCCGTGTTGGCCAGTAGCTTCAGGGCCTCAGATAGGACTATGACCTTGGAGTAGTACTCCTTGAGGGCTGCAAGGGCTTCCCTCCGTAGCTCCTCCCTAATCCTAGACATCTCAGCCTCCAGCCTGGAGATCTCGGAGAGTATCCACTCATACGCCTTCGAGGGGGATCCCGGCGCCCCCTCCGGCAATACTAGGGGGGTCCACGCCGCCGAGCGCGCCTTGGCTACAGCGGCCCTCACCCTCTGCTGGCTGCCGGCCACCGCCACTATGTAGCTCTCCTCGCCCGCCTCCTCCCAGGCTACCAGCAGGCCTCCCCGCCGGGCCTCCTCTAGGATCAGGTTGAGGCCCTCCTGATTCGTCGCCCCGGCTGCGAATGACAGGAATGATGCCCTCATCGCCTCCCCTACATCAGCTGTTATGTGCTTGAACAGCTCAACCACAGCGAGCGAGGCTCGTAGCTCCTCCAGCCTCTCAGTGAGCCTCGCGAGGGCCTCCTCCGCCTCCTGGAACCTCCGCTCCACCTCGGAGTACTCAGACTCGAGGTAGCTGAGGCCCTCGAGCCAGCCAGGGATCCTCAACTCGACCCTAGAGGCTACCTCGGGCTCGGAGCCCGCAAGCCTGAAGTAGGCCTCCAGCCTCGAGGCCTTCTCCCTGGCGCGCGTGTACTCGGCCTGGAACCTGCGGTCAACCCGGCCTAGCTTAGAGGGCGGCGTGTCTACGTGGAGTATCCCGGCCTCGGCGAGCCTCCTCACGGCTTCATCGTAGTGGGTGGAGCCGACCGCTATCAATACCTCCTCGACCTTCCTTGGCAGCAGCATGTAGGCGTCCCCCAGTCCCTTAAGCCACCCAGGCCTAGACGCTGGGGCATCTAGTTTTAACCCTTGAACTCCCAAGCCCCGCGGGGGGTAGACAGTGTCTAACGTCTATAGGAGAATAATGGCTGCCGTAGCGCTGGCGGCCCTGCTAGCAGTCATCCCGGGGGTGCAAGCGGGGGGCCCGCCGAGGATCCGGGTTGCTGTGACCGTACCCTACATGGCCTACATCGTGAAAGCTATAGGGGGCCCCTACGTCGAGGTTGACAGCATAATACCCCCGGGGGCCGACCCGCACACCTACTCGCCCCCCGCCAGCATGGTCGCCAGGCTGGACTCCTACGATCTGATAGTCATGAGTGGGCCCAGGCACATGAAGGCCGAGGACGTCATCCTCTCGTGGAGGGGCCGCGGGCTCCTCAGGCACCCCCTCATATTATACTATGAGAACTACACCTCCTGCGGCCTCGAACTACTCGCATTCAAGGGCCACGTGAACCCCCACGGCTACTGGTGGGGGCCTAGAAGCGTTGCCGTCATAAGCTCCTGCATAGGCAGGGCCCTAGCGGAGGCTGATCCCTCCCACGCGGACTGGTACATGGCCAGGGCGAGGCTCTACTCCTCGGAGGCCCTCGGCCTAGCGGGTAGCTTGAGGGGGCTCAGGGTCGCCGCCTACAGCCCAATAGTCCAGTACTTCATAAACGAGACGGGGGCGTCACTCGTCTACGTTGCCTCCCCCAGCCCCGGCTCCGAGCCCGACCCGAGGGTCATCTCTGAAGTAACCAGACTCTACGAGGAAGGGAGGATTGACGCCTTCGTAGCCACATCCGTCGACGTGATGTTCTCTAGGAGCGCCTCGGCGGTGGTTAAGGATCTACAGTCGAGGGGGGTGCCGGCTATCGTGCTACCCATAGGGGAGCCCGGCGTTGACATCCTCACGACGCTCTCGGAGTCCGTGGGCATCCTATCGTCGCTGAAGGCGCCGCGGCCAGCGGCCCGGGGGAGGCCCCTATCCTGCGGTTGGGGGGTTGCGGTTGCCTCCTTCGCGCTAGGCGCTGCGGTGGTGGGAGCATGGGCGAGGAGGGCGTACTAGTGGAGGGCCTCTACTATAGGTATCCGGGTTCGGCGGAGGCTGCTGTAGCCGTTGATAGGCTCGACGTCGATCCACCCTTCTTCCTAGTGATACTCGGCCCCAACGGGGCCGGTAAGACTACTCTCCTAAAGCTGCTCATAGGCCTCCTGAGGCCTGAGAGGGGTAGAGTGAGGATCCTAGGGGTAGACCCGCACAATGGGGGCCTGAGGAGGCTCGCGGGCAGCCTCGGCTACGTGCCGCAGCTGCAGAGGGTCAACACGAACATACCCCTGAGGGGCTGGGAGGTAGCGGCTATGAGGCTCTACCTCACCCAGAGGCCGCCGAGGAGCCTCAGGAGGTCTAGGAGGGAGGCCCTCGAGGCGCTCGAGATACTTGGGGTGGGCTACCTAGCCGATAAGCCCTTCTCGGAGATGAGCGGCGGCGAGAGGCAGCTCACGCTCCTCGCGAGGGCCATAGCGGGTAGCCCCAGGCTGCTCGTCGCCGACGAGCCCCTGGGCATGGTTGATCCCAGGAGGAGGCTCAACGTTGCCCGCAGCCTCTGGAGGCTCCACGTGGAGAGGGGGCTGAACGTTATAGTGACTACCCATGATATAACACCCTTCCTGCAGGAGCCCATAGCCTCTAGGGCCCTCGGGGCCCTCATGAACAGGAGGATAATAAGGCTGACGATACTCTCCGACCTCCTAGCCGATAGAGCCGCTATAGAGGAGGCCTTCAAGGAGTATTCAGGGCTAGGAGGGGCGCTCGCATCACTAAGAGGGGGTGCGTAGGGGGTGGAGCCGCTCCTAGCATACGCCTTCACGGCAGCTATACTAGCGGCCCTCTCCTCGGGGACGGTCAGCCCCCTAGTAGTCGCCTCGGGCTCCATATTCCTAGCCGTCGAGATGGTCCACGCAGTCCTAGCGGCCGGGATCCTCGGGGGGCTGGCCCTGGCACTCGGCTGGAGCGTGCCCCCGATATTGGTAGCCATACTGGCCGTGAGCGCCTTGAGCCTCACGGCCACAGCCCTCATGGAGGCTGGTATGGAGGCCGACACAGCCGTTGGGGTGACAGCCTTCATATCGGCTGTTATAGTTGCTGTAGGCCTCTACGCCATGTCGAGGGTCGACCCGACGGGGGGTAGCATAGTCACGGGCCTCCTGGTGGGGAACGCCTTCCTAGTGGGGCCGGAGGACATTCAGGGCCTGCTGGCTGTTGCCGCTGTGGTGCTACTCTCAGTCTACCTCTTCGGCCGCGAGATAGCCTACGTCTACTTCGACCCCGAGGGATCCAGGGTCGCGGGCGTCCGGCCGGGCGCTTACAGGGCCCTCTTCAACGTGCTCGTAGCGCTAACAGCCCTCAGCCTGACGTACGTGCTCGGGGTGCTTATGGCCCACATAATACTGGTGGCGCCCGGCGTGGCCTCGCATAGGGTTGCACGTAGGAGTATAGCCTCGCTACTAGCAACGAGTATAGGCGCAACGGAGGCTGCGGTCATCGCGTCAATAGGCCTGGCATGGAGCACCGGTTTAAACGCCGCCGCAGCCGCTGGCGTGACGGTTAGCGTAGTGTTCCTGGCCCTACTAGCCGCTGGCAGGCTAGGGGCGACCCGCAATGCCTAGGCGCGGCGGGAGGACGGTGTATGACTACGTTAAGGCCATCTACATCCTAGGGGGCAGGCCCGGCGGCGACTACGTGCCCATACACAGGCTCGCGAGACTCCTAGGGGTTAGGAGGGCCACGGTAGCCGTCATGGCTAAGAGGCTCGAGCTCCAGGGGCTGGTCGAGAGAGCGTCGCGTAGGGGGCTAAGGCTCACCGCCCGGGGGGCCGAGGAGCTAGCGAAGCTCGCCTGGAAGGTTGGGGTGGTGGAGAACCTGCTCAGCAGGGCGGGTGTTAGTGGGAGCCTCCTAGAGGAGCTAGCGAGGAAGCTGGCGTGCAGGCTAAGCGATGACGACGCCGAGCATCTCTGCGCGAGCCTGGGCCACCCAACCATGTGCCCGCACGGCTACCCCATACCGCACCCCTGCGAGGGCAAGCTCTCACTGGAGGGCACGTGCCTGCTCCGCCACTAACAGGTAGGGATTTAATCCTGCCAGGCGGGGGGTGCAACCTTGGGGGTTCCAGGGATGCCCGCTATAGAGGTCGGCAGGCTCTGCGTGAAACTCTACGGCCGCGAGGCAGGCCGCAAGTGCGTCATAGTAGATATCATAGATGAGAACTTCGTCCTGATAACGGGTCCCAAGCACGTAAGCGGGGTCAGGAGGAGGAGAGCCAACGTAGACCACATAGAGCCCCTCGATAAGAAGATAGAGATACCCAAGGGGGCCAGCGACGAGGAGGTAGAGAAGGCGCTGAAGGAGGCCGGTCTAATAGACTTCATGAGGGAGAGGATACGGCCGGAGTTAAAGCCCATCTAAAACAGCGGCCCCCGAGCCTACCGGGTCCTTTAGAATCTCCACGTAATAACCCCCGGGGAGCGGCCTCCTCATGCGGGGTGCCGGTTGGAGGCGTATACCAAGGTAACGCTGATCGAGCTAATAGGCTACAGGGAATGGACCGAGAGCCTCGGCGACGATAGAGAGTGGGCTATTCAGTCGGTGCAGGCGAGCATATACAGGGCCGCCCAGGAGGAGGCCAAGGATCACGGTGGCTTCATAATACCCCTCAGGTTCGACTACATGATACTGCTCTCGAGTGGCCTCGACGAGTACTCGCAGAGGGCCGTGGTTCGGAGCGTGGAGGAGAGATCGCCCGTGCCGGTGAGGGCTGCAAGCGGCTGCGCCCCAACGCCTATCGACGCCCTGAGGGTTGCCGAGGAGAAGTTGAAGAAGCTGCCCCCGTCAAGCGTTGAGACCAGCGGCTGCGGGGCCTCGGAGGTGACCGCGGTCGCGCACATCGACGTTGACGACATAACCGGTGCCACCCACAGGGACGGCGTCTACGAGGCGTTCCTAGAAGTCTTGAGGCTCCATAAGGCCCTGGCCGAGGTTGCCGCCGCCTCGGGGGCGGTGGTCCAGTACCTGGGCGGCGATAACATACTAGTCGTCCTACCCCCCTCCGACCCCCTGAGGGAGACCGAGTCCCTCGTGGCGAGTGTGGAGCACGTGCTACCCAGGGGGATGACCCTGAAGGCGGGCGTCGGGGTGGCCTCGAGGGCCAGGAACGCCCTGAGCCTAGCTGCTAGGGCCCTCCACGCCATCAGGAGCGGGGCTGCCGAGCGGAGGATCCTACTCATCGAGGAGCCCCTCAGCGCGGGAGGGCTAGGTGCGGGCCCCGCCTAGGTCTAGGTAGGGGCGGGCTTTGACCCACCTCTTACGGCCTAGGAGCCCCTCGAGGATCCGGGGGTTTAGGGCTCTGCCGGACTCCCGGAGCCCTATTATGGCCCTAGCCGCCCTGGGCCCTATCCCGGGTACCCTGACTAGCTCCCCCCACCCCGCCTCAGCTGGGTTTACGGGGAACCAGCCGGGGTTCAAGCGGGCTATCACCTCCTTTAGGGGCTCCCTGCCCGGGGGCAGCATTCCCTCGTCGTCTAGAGCGTCGAGGATCCAGTCGAGTTTGAAGCCGTAATCCCTCATGAGGGCCTCGGCCTCGTAGAGCCTCCTCACCCTCCAGAGGGGGGTTGCCGGCCTCTTAGAGGCGAGGGGCGTGCCTGGGATCGGCGTGTAGGGGCTGTAGTGGATCACCCCCACACCAGCCTCGAGGAGCCTGCTGGCGAGTAGCAGGTGATCCCTATCACTCTCGCCTGAGGCCCCGACCACGAGCTGGGTTGAGACCCTGTAGGGGCTACCGGCTATGGAGGCGGCGTAGAGGAGCGGTGATAGTATATCCAGGCTCCAGCTGCCCTTGCTCGGCGCTATCTCCTCGAAACCGCTTGGCGTGGGCGCCTCGAGGTTCAGGCCCACCCTATCAGCGACCGAGAGGGCCTCCCTGATCAGGTGCCTCGGAGTCCCCGGCATGAGGCGCAGCGCTATGTAGCCCCTGAAACCGGCCCTCCTAACATCCCCGGCGACGGCCACTATATCGGAGGACACCCTCTCGGGGTCAGCGTAGAGCCCACTCGAGAGGAAGAGGCCCCCCACTAAGCCCATGGCGTGTGCAGCCATGAAGGCCCTAACGAGCTTTCCCCTAGGCCAGGCGATGCGGGGGACCCTACAGTACCTCGAGAATGGGCAGTACCTGCAATCCATCCTACAGGCGCTGCTCAGGAGGGTCTTGAAGAGGGGGCCCCCAACGCTCTTGTAGACGGGGACCTCAACGGCCTCGTAGTCCTCGGCCCCCCTAACCAGTACCTCATACCTACCCCACTTCCAGCTTCTCAAGGCCCCCAGGGGGTACGCTATCCCTGCAAGGCCCTAAAGGGGGATCCATACGGGTCGGCCGGTGGACGCGGGAGCGGATAGCGGCTTAGAGAAGCGGCTCAGGCCCTTGGAGGGCTCGGCATAGGCCAATCCGCCCATCACCCCCTAGGGGGCTGGGCCGATAGCTGGTTTCCTCACGGCCCAGCATGCATTGGGGGCCGCGTCAAATAAAGTCTTGGCCTCGAGCCCTACCCGCCTGCGGGTTCCCAGCTGCCCCTAGGGTGCACGGGTTTGCCGCTGCTGGTGCTTGATGAGGGCGGGGCCTTGAGGAGGGCGGGGTTGGAGGACTACGTGGAGGCTGTTAAGGCTCTAGTATCACTCGTGCCGGTGGGGAGGGTTACAACTTACTCCACTATCGCCAGGCTACTAGGCGTTAGCCCTAGACTCGCCGGTAGGGCCCTCTCCCTTAACCCCGAGCCTATAGTGTATCCCTGCCACAGGGTCGTCAGATCCGATGGGGGCCTCGGAGGCTATAGCGTTGGGGGGGCGCCCTTCAAGGAGGGGCTCTTGAGGCTCGAGGGGGTCCCTGTCGAGGGGGGCAGGGTGGATAGAGTCTATATCATAGACGAGCCTGAGGAGTTGCTCGACCCTTGAACTCCTCGGGCCGCTGGGCATGCCTCGGCTGGGAGCCGTATTTTATAAAGCCCCCCGGAGGCCTCTAGGTCGGGTGCGTATACTTGAAGGTAGCCGTCATAGGGGACGAGGAAACGCTGCCCCTGCTGAGAGGCATGGGCGCCAAGGCATTCAGGGCTGGAGGCGACGACGAGGTAATTAACACCCTCAAGAGCCTCGCCTCGGAGGGCGGCTACGCCCTGGCCATAGTGTTCAAGCACGTGGTAAGCGATGAGGACCGGGTTAGAGGGGAGGCTAGGAGGCTGGGGCTGCCGGTTCTAATACTACCCACGCCCTGGAGCCCCGCCGAACCCGTGAATGTA
>JALSQM010000116.1 GCA_026985385.1 Acidilobaceae archaeon
CGGCCCTCGAGAGATACCATGACATTGTCAGAGAGCTACTCAGACACGCTATAGAGCCCGTTGTCACATTGCACCACTTCACTAACCCTAGGTGGTTCGTAGAGCTGGGAGGCTGGCTTAGAGAGGAGAACCTGAGGTACTTCATAGACTACGTCGACGTTGTCGTCTCGGAGCTCAGGGAGGTTAGGCTATGGGTCACAGTTAATGAGCCCGTCATCAACGCTGTCACGGGCTACCTGCAGGGGATATGGCCTCCCGGCCTTAGATCCCCCCTGAAGGCTGGGAGGTTCCTAGTCAACATCTACAAGGCCCACGTGGAGGCAGCCAGCATAGTGAGGGAGAGGGGGGGCCTAGCCGGCCTGGCTAAACACCTAATAGACTTCAGGGCCTCGCGGGGGCTCCTGGGGGGCGTAGCGCTCAGGAGAGTCGAGGATCTCGTCAACTGGTCCTTCCTAGACGCAATGTGGACTGGAACCCTCAGACTCCCCCTGGGCAGGGCTAGGGTGCCCACGCTGGAGCCGAGCTTCATAGGGGTCAACTACTACACCTGCATGGAGGCAGGGTTCTCCTGGAAGCCCTCAACCCTCTTCCTGGACGTGAGGCCTGTCAAGACGGGGGAGCCGACCACTATGGGCTACCACTCATGCCCCCATAGCCTCTACAGGGTCCTAGTGAGGCTCTGGGAGAGGTACGGCAAGCCCATATACGTGACCGAGAACGGCATAGCCACACCCGACGATGAGGCAAGGGTAAGGTTCATCGTAAGGCACCTGCAATGCCTCCACAAAGCCCTCGAGGAGGGGGTAGACGTGGAGGGCTACTTCTACTGGAGCCTAATGGACAACTTCGAGTGGGACAAAGGCTACACCCAGAAGTTCGGGCTAGTCGAGGTTGACCCCGAAACACTCGAGAGAAGGCCCAGAAGGAGCGCCTACATATACGGCGCCATAGCACGCAGCAGATCAGCCAGCAACGATCTCCTGAGCCGCTACGGCGCCGCCTCATGCGGGGGCCGAACGACATGAGGATGAAACGGATGGTGCGGGGGGTGGGATTTGAACCCACGCAGGCCTACGCCATCGGGTCCTCAGCCCGACCCCTTTGGCCAGGCTCGGGCACCCCCGCGGCCGCGTGTGTGGATGGATTCAAGGAGCTTAAATATCCTCGGCACAGCCTCGGGGGCCTCCACGAGTTCGAGCACAGCTAGAGCCGTCGCCGACACCCCAGGAGGGGTTAGATAACCTCCACGCCACCAGAGGATACGAGGGCTCCCGGCCCGTGGGGAGAGTCGTGCCTCCACGAAGCGTGAGTGCAGCCCTGGGGTAGCCGATGGCCGGGGGCCCCGGGGAGGGATTAGTATTAAAGCCCCCGGCTCGCCCTCGCCGTGCTGGGTAGCTTGGGGGTGCAAGGCTTGGCTCAGGAGGGTAAGGCGTACATCCACGCGGCCCTGGCACTCTACTACGCGGGTAAGGAGGTCAACGAGGAGAACCTGAAGAGGGTCATCGAAGCCCTGGGGCTAGAGGTTGACGAGGCCAAGGTAAAGATGATAGCCGCAAGCCTCTCCGAGATAAACCTAGAGGAGGTACTCAAATCAGCCGTAGCAGCCCCGGTAGCGGCGCCAGCAGCAGCCCCGGCAGAGGCACCAGCAGCAGAGAAGGAGGGCGGAGGCGCCGAGGAGGAGAAGAAGGAAGAAGAGGAGAAGGAGGAGGAGAAGGAGGTCGACCTAAGCGAGGGACTCAGCGGCCTCTTCGGATTCTAACTCCCCAACCCGGGGGCAGTCACAGGGAAAGCCCCCGCACCCTCCACAACAGGCCCACTTTTAGCATGGGAACCCCGAAGGCCCCACCAAGGGG
>JALSQM010000117.1 GCA_026985385.1 Acidilobaceae archaeon
AAGTCCCGGGCCACCCGGGCCGCTTGGGGGTATGGTTGAGGCTCTCGCTACAGGCGCCCGTGGTATTCTCTGGAGTGCCAGTGCCAGACGCCGAGAACCCCCTACTGGCGGCTCCCCAGGCTAGGCTGGTCGTCGAGGTAAGCCTCGAGAGGGCGGGGCCGCTTGGGGGGCTGGAGGTTGAGGGGCTCCCAGTTGAGGTAGTAGAGCCGCTTAAGGCGTTCTGGTCGAACCTCCAGGAGGGGCTAGGCGAGGCCTTCGGGGCCCGCTTGAGGGTTAACGTAGTCCTAGGGAGGCCGGGCCCCTCGGGCCTCTACGCTGCTGTGACCGTTGCCCTCCTACACGTGCTCGCTCGAATGCATAGCGATGTACTAGAATCTGACGAGATCGTGGAACTCTCCAGGCTCGCCGACCCCTTCGACTACAGCGACAAGCCCGGCTGGGCGGGTGTTATGGACGCGCTACGCTACGCCACCGCTAGGGGTAGGGTAGTCGCCTGGAGGAATGACGAGGAGCACGGGGAGATAGCGGAGGGCGGAGTCGGATCCCTCTCCTACACCGGGAGGAGCGTAAGGGTATCGAGGAGGGTCTCGAGGGACGAGCTGGGGGGCGACGTGTACTCCGCGGTGGTGCACCTAGCGGGTATAGCCACGCTGGCGGCCGCCGTTAAGATAAGGGATGGGGAGGACCCCATCAAGGCGGCGTGGACGTACAAGCCCGTGGACGAGGCCATGGCGCTCCTCCTCTGGGGCGCCCCGCCTCCGGGGGGCGATTGCATCTACTCCCCCGGCTTCCCAGGGGTTCTAGAGATCCACTGCAGGGGGGAGGGATCCCGCCGTGGCCCGGTGTAGAAGTGCTGCAGTCAAGCTGGGGGGGAGCCTCATAACGGTGAAGGATAGGCCGTACACCATAAGGTGGGAGGCCCTACGCGAGGCCTCGAGGATCCTTGCATGGTACGCCTCGAAGGGTGGAGGCCTAGTGGTGGTTCACGGGGGTGGGAGCTTCGGGCACGCCGAGGCCGAGAGGCTTCAGGCCCTCCACGGGGGTAGCCTGCCCGGCAGCGCCGCCCCTAGGATTCAGGCAGCCATGCTGAGGCTCGCCGTGGAGGTTGCCAGCGCCCTCGTGGATGCGGGGGTGGGTGCGACCCTGCATACCACCCACACCCTCTGCGGCTGCGGGGGCTGCGAGTACGCGCCCATAAGCCGGGACTACTCCTCAGGCCTGGTCCCCGTGCTCTACGGGGACGCCCTCGCATGCGGCGGCTCGACCCTCATAGTAAGCGGTGATAGGCTCGTCGTGGAGGCAGCCGAGAGCCTCGGGGTCGAGTGTGTGGTCTACGTGATAGATAAGCCGGGGATCCTTGATAGCAACGGTAAGCCCCTCGCCGTGGTTAGGGCGGGTGAGGAGCCCCCCCTGCTGGGCGGGGGGGCCGCCCCCGACGTGACCGGTGGTCTAAGGGCTAAGCTCGAGTGGGCCTACAGGGCCGCCCTCAGGGGGTTCGAGGTCTACATCACGGGTCTTGATGGTTTGCTTAAAGTCCTCTCAGGCGGCACGGCGCCCACGAGGATAGAGGCTTGAAGGGCAGGTGGTGCCTAGGTCTTGGGCGGCGAGACTAAGAGTAGGAAGCTCGACCACATAAGGATAACCGTTGAGAGGAACGTGGAGGCCGCGAGTCCAACCCTCCTAGGCGATGTGAGGATAGTGCACCAGCCCCTGCCGGAGCTGAACCTAGACGATGTCGACTTGAGTGTGGAGCTCTTCGGTAAGAGGCTCAGGGCGCCGCTAGTGATAACGGGCATG
>JALSQM010000118.1 GCA_026985385.1 Acidilobaceae archaeon
GGCCTCCAAGTGCAACAATATAGGGAGGTCGGAGCTCTACGAGAGGATATGCAGGGCGGCACGGAGCGGGAAGAACCAGCCGGCACCGGAGGGTCTGAGGGGCTTCGACGAGCGCACCTTCACGGCCCACGCAGGCCTCTCCTCCGGCGTCGTAGACGTCCTAGCGCAGTGGGGGGGCAGGGGGCCAGCCCTCGCCTATAAGAAGGAGGTACTACTGGAGGGCCGCGACCAGCACAGCCTAGCCGGGCTAGCACAGAACCTAGCGAGTAGGCTGGCCGAGAGGCTCAGGGGAGAACCCGGGGGCGGGTAGGTGGGGGTGAGCAAACCCCGCCTCCCTCACACCCCCGCGCCGCCTAGGGGTCGGCTGTGGGACAGCAGCTCGGCACCCCCGCCCCCTTCTCCGGGTTTGGGTGGGGGAGCCTTATACGCCGCCCCCGGGCTGCCTGGTGCCTGTGCGGCTCTGCCTGGTTGCTTGCCTGTAGAGGTGTAGGGCTACTGCTAGGTCGAAGACTGCTGTCCCCACGGACTTGTATACCGCTATGTCGCCGTGCCTGCAGGCCCTCCTGCCCTGGAGCGCCTCTCCCAGCTCCACGGTCTCCACCCAGCCCGGCACGTCGCCGCTCTCCGATAGCACGCCCTCCCTCGTGTCTACTAGGATGCACCCCGCCCTCCTGATGGTGTGCTCATCCAGCTCCCTCACAGGCTTTGGGGCCCCAACGCTGACCACGTAGCTCCCACCCCCCAGTAGGGCGCCCTTGACTACGGGCTCCCTGGAGGTTGTGGCCGCCACCACGACGGTCGAGGCCCTGAGCAGCTCCTCGAGGCCCCTGGCGGCCTGGCCGTTGAACCTCGCCGCGAGCCCCTCAGCCCTGGCCCTGGTCCTCGAGTAGACCAGTACCCCGTCGAACCTGTAGGTGCCCGTGAGCACTCTGAGGTGGTACTCAGCCTGGACCCCGGCGCCTATCACGCCGAGCACGCCCCCGCCCCTGTAGCCGAGGATCCTAAGAGCAAGCGCTGAAGCGGCGGCAGTCCTCCACCCCGTGGCCTCCTCCGCTGGGGCCTCGAGTAGCGGCTCCCCCGTGGAGGCGTCGAAGAGGAGTAGCACGCCCCTAACGAGGGGTAGGCCCCTAGCGGGGTTGCCGGGGTAGACCCCGACTATCTTAACCGCATAATAGCCGCTCCACGCCGCGGCCATGGAGGCTAGCCACGAGCCCCCATGCTCGAGGCTAAGCCTCCCAGGCGCCCTAGCGCCTCCCCTCAGTAGCTCCTCGATAACACCGATCAAGCCCTCGGGGTCCACGAGCCCGTCTACATCAGCGCCACCGAGCCTAAGGGCCCCGGGCAAGGCGGCGGCCCCCTAGGCCCTCCCGGGCGCGTTTGCTTCGCTGCCCCCGCTGCTCGGCCCGGCCGCCTTGAGGGGCCATGGCATGCATGGGGCCTTGAGTAGCTCGGGCTTGTTCTTCGGGTCCAGGGGCTCCCCCGCCAGGCCTAGGCCCTCGAGCCTGCTCTTCCCGACGCCCGTGTAGAGTGCCAGCCTCTGCAGGAGCCCCAGGAGCCTCCCAGCCCACTCCGGGGCCTGCCTGGTGAGTGTGAGCCTCGCCCACCCGGTTAGGGCCCAGTTGGTGGGCCTCCTCCTGTCTATGTAGACTGTGACCCTCCTCCACTCCCCCCCGGTCTGGGCGGTGTAGAGGTTCAGGGCCGCCCTAGCCTCCCTCGCGGCGTCGGGCGGGGGGTTCAGGGCCTTTAGTGGGGCCGCCAGGAGCCTGGCGGGGTCGGGGTGTGATAGGATCCTCTCC
>JALSQM010000119.1 GCA_026985385.1 Acidilobaceae archaeon
CTCCTAAAGAAGCTTCCCGAGGACATCTACGAAGCAATAAAGCCCCACCCCGTCAACATCTTCATCCTAGCCGTTGCAGTGGTGTTCTACGCCTTCTTCTTCTCGATAGCGGTGGCCGCTAGGCTACACATAATCTAGCACTCCCCCACCCATTCCACCTAGTAATTTCCTTATCTTTTTAATATATGCCTGAAGTGCACTAGCAGCCCTACCACTGTTACCTCTCGGGGCTACCAGCCGCGTAACAGGCTACCATGCATCTCGGAGAAGGGGATCCCCCTGGTTCCACCACAAAGGCTTCGATGGGAGAAGGCCGGGGGGTTCATAGTTGCCTGTTGAGGCTCCTCCTAACAGCTGAGTCTATGAGGGCCGCGAGCTCCCTCCCCCTCTTTGTCGAGGCCTCTATGACCTTCATCAGCCCCGCCTTGACCCCCTCGGATTCGAGCTTTATCAACCCGTGGATAGTGGTGCCAGCCGGCGTTGTCACCTCGTCTCTGAGCTGGAGGGGATGCGTGGGCCTCTTCTCTAGGTGCTCTGCCGTGGCCTTAACGGCCTCTAGGAGAGCCTTGTAGGCTAGGTCCCTGGGCATGCCGGTCATCACTGCCCCTAGGACCATGGCGTCTATTATCTCCGCGAGGAAGGCGGGGCTGCTGCCGATGAGGGCTGTCCAGGCGTCCATCCACTCCTCGGGGATCCAGTAGACGCTTCCCAGGCACTTGAAGAGGGCCTCGGCGACGGCGGCATCCTCCCTGTCTCTCGCGTCGTGTGGTGCGAGGGCGGTCGTGCTCCTGGCTATGAGGGCGTTTATATTCGGCATCGCCCTGTAGACCTCCGCTCCGGGTAGGGCCTCCCGGAGGGTCTGGAGCCTGACCCCCGCCACGACGGAGACTACAATCTTGCCCTCGACTACCCCTTTAATGGCCCTAGCGACTTCGGCGAAGTGGTGGGGCTTAACGCTTATGACTACGACGTCGGCCTCCCCAGCCGCCCAGCGGTTGTCCCTTGAGGCCTCGGCCCCCAGGCCCTCGACCGCCCTAAGGGTCTCGGGCCTCCTCCCAGTACCTATGACCCTGGAGAAGCAGGGCTTGGAGGCCCTGATTATCGCCTGCCCTATGCGGCCCGCGCCGAGCACAGCCAGAGTTAGCCTCCTAAGCCTCGCCTCGGCGGTCACTTGGACTCCTCCCCGCCCGCCTCACCGGCCTCACTGCTTGTCTCGGCTAGGATCTCCTCGAAGTTGACTGTTCTACTGGGCCCCTCGGGTAGTATGCCCTGCGGTAGGAAGTAGAGCGTCAGAATCATTACCACCCCAATGAATATGTTGGGTAGTAGCGTAGCCGCTATACTCGCAGAGCCCAGGTGGAATAGGTGTGCTATCTGGACTTGGTAGTACTCGAATAGCCTCTTGGCGAGTAGGAATACGACCGTGCCCACCACCGCTCCCAGGTTGTTCGCCATGCCTCCGAGTATTATCATGGCCCAGGGGAGGAATGTCCATATGACCCTGTTGAATGTGAGGGAAGTGGAGAGCGCGGCGTTCTGTATGAAGAAGAAGCCGGCTAGACCGGCGAGAACCGATGATATGAGTATGACTTTGAGTCTAATGGACGCTATGTCCCTGCCGAAGACCTCGGCTGCAACCTCGTCGTCCCTAACGGCCCTCATAGCCCTCCCCATGGGGCTGTTTGCGAGCCTGTCAGCGTAGAAGTAGGCTATCACCGCTAACACGCCGCTACCCACGAGTGCGAAGCGCACGGGATCCTTAGTGAATGTTATGGCCCACAGGCCCTGGTTGCCCCCGTTGAGGCTCTGGGACTGGTAGAAGACAACCAGTACCATGAGCTCGGCGAATGATAGGAGCAGTATGGCTAGGTACTCCTCCCTCAGCCTTAGGGCGGCGTAACTGGCTATTAAGCCGAAGAAGAGTGCGAGGCCCACAGTCACGAGGAGTAGGGTCACGAGGAGTAGGGCCTCAGCCGCTACATGGCTCACGAAGAAGGGTCTCAAGTAGTTGTTGACCACTATCCTGTTGGCGTCGACGTCGGCGGCGGCGTGCACTAGGGAGCTCCAGGTAGCGCCGGGCACCATGCTGCGGAGCTGCGCTAAAGCCTCCTGGGCCGCTTGGGGTTGAAGTTTCTCGTAGATGAGCGCCGCTATCCTCACGCCAACCCCCTGGGCGGCGAAGGCTCCAACGAATACGAAGAGGTGCTTACCGAAGTTGGGTATGCCGGTGTAGCCCGCCTCTAGGTTGAGGCTTATAGACACGGTTATGAAGGAGAAGAGGGTTATGAGGAATGCATCACTGAAGATCCACCACTCCACGGCCTAGCCACCCCCCTCCACCGGCTTCTTGAGGCCAAGCCTCCTGGCCAGCCTCCCCCAGTCTACGCCAGCCAACCCCTGGGGGGCGTAGAGTAGGACTATCACCACGAGGCCCAAGCTGAGGAGCTTCTCGTAGTTGAGGAGAGACACGTTGGGGGCGCCTAGGTGTAGCACGAAGTACTGCCTGTAGATGCTGTTAATTATTGTCATGCCGAGCTTCTCCACCAGGCCCACGAGGAAGCCCCCGATGAGGCCCCAGTACACGCTCTCTAGGCCCCCCACTATGCTGCCGGCGAAGACGCTGACTATGATGAGGGCCGAGACCGCTGGGTCAACGCCCTTAAAGGCGAAGGCCATGAGCGCTCCCGCCACGCCGGCGAGGAAGCCGCTGAAGAACCAGGAGACCATGTAGACGAGGTTAACGTTCACCCCCAACACGCTGGCCAGGTCGGGGTTCTCGATCGTGGCCCTCATGGCTATACCGAACTTCGTCCTGGTAAGGAAGAGGTGGAAGATCACTGTGAGGAGCACCGCGGCTATGGGGAGCACTATTGTGTACCCGAACACCCTATAGCCCCTCAGGGACAGGATCGGCTCGTAGCTGGACACCGAGGCTCCTATTAGCTTCGGTATGTGTACTCCATGGGCAGTGTCGAGTATGAGTGTTAGGAGGTTCATTAGGATTATGTCGATGCCGAAAGTGGCTATCATCAGGCCCAGGCTGCTCGTCCCCTTATCCGCTAGGGGCTTCAGGACTATGAGGTAAGTTAATAGGCCTGTGATGCCCCCGAAGATCCCGCCCACTATGGAGCCTGTAAGGAACACCCCCCACCCGTGGTGGAGGTAGTAGAAGCGGTCAATGAGGAACAGCATCACTACCGAGCCCACCATAGCGAAGTCGGCGTGGGCGAAGTTCGCCACTCGGGTAGTGGCGAACGTTAGTGATAGACCCATACTGAGCAGGCCGAGGGCGGAGGCGTAGGCTATGGATTCCAGCGTGTAGGGTAGGCTGGGTATTATGGCCACGTGGAGTCACCCCTTGAGTCCCAGGTACCTCTTACCCAGCTCCTTGTCGCTGAGCAGCTCCGAGGCCTTGCCCTTGAACGCTATCCTACCGGAGACGAGGAGTATCGCTCTGTCCCCTATCTCCAGTGCAAGCTTTGCGTTCTGCTCAACTAGTATAACGGTCTTACCCAGCTCCCTGCGGAGCCAGAGGATCCTGTCCACGACCTCCTGGGCTGCCTTAGGGGCTAGGCCCGCCGTCGGCTCGTCGAACATGAATATCTTGGGCTCCCTGATGAGGGCCATAGCCATTGCTAGGAGCTGCCTCTGACCGCCGCTCAGGGTCTTGGCTTTAGCGTTCAGCTTATCCTTGAGAAACGGGAAGATCTCCAGTACCTCCCTGATCTTCTCGTCGAGGACGGAGGAGTCGAGCGTGTACCCGGCCATCTTCAGGTTCTCGGCGACGCTGAGCTCGCTGAACACGTTCCCGACCTGCGGGAGGTAGGCCAGTCCCATCTTAGCCCTGGCGTGTGGGGGCATCCTCGTTATGTCGTGGCCTTCGAAGAGGATCCTGCCCGAGTACACCTTTGTCAGCCCGAAGAGCGTCTTGAGCAAGGTGCTCTTACCGCTACCGTTGGGGCCGACTATAACGAATATCTCGCCCCTACTAACGTCCAAGTCTATATCGAAGAGTATGTGGAACCTCCCATACCCGGCGTTTAAGCCCTCAACCCTCACTATGTCCTCTCCAGGCATGGGCTTCACCCCCCGAGATAGCTCTCAATAACCTTCGGGTGCTCCAGAACCTCGTGGGGCTTACCCTCCGCTACAACCTTCCCCCAGGCCATTGCATAAGCGTAATCGGCGTACTCAACGGCTATATCAAGCCTATGCTCTACTATGAGGAAGGTTAGCCCATACTCCTCCCTAAGCCTCCTTATATACCTGAATATCTCGTGTGCGAGGGCGGGGAACACGCCTGAGGTGGGCTCATCCATCAAGATGAGCCTCGGGTTGTCGGGCATCATGCTCCTCGCTATCTCGAGGAGCTTCATCTGACCCCCACTAAGCTCCCCGGGCCTATGGTTCCACAGGTGCTTGAGCTTCGTGAAGTCTAGGAGCCTGAACGCCTTCTTAACCGTCTCCCTCTCGAAGCCCTCCCAGAGCCTGCGGAAGAGCCCGCTTACAACCCCCTCGCCGGGGTTCCCGTAGCGGGCGAAGGCCGTGTTCTCGGTCACAGTGAGCCCCGTGAAGAGGCGGGGCACCTGGAATGACCTGACGAGCCCCCTCCTAAACCTCTCGTGAGGGGGCAACTCGGTTATGTCCTCCCCTTCAAAGTATATCCTGCCAGCGTCGGGCCTGTAAACGCCTGTAACCACGTTTATGAAGGTAGTCTTACCGCTACCGTTGGGGCCTATGAGCAGCGTCACCATGCCCCGCGGCACCCTTATATCGACGCCGTCAAGGGCCCTCAGCTCGCCGAACTTCTTCACGAGCCCACGCGTCTCCAGTATGTAATCCAAAGTACACCCCCACCCTCCCACAGCAGGCCCTTCAGTCCCACGGGTATTAAATACCACTACAAGTAGAGGGGAAAAACGGGGCGCTAAAGGACGATAGAGCATACACAGGCTACTTGCACGAGAGCGGGTTACCCTTAACCTCGACTATCTGACCGGTCTCGAACTTGTATAGCTCGGTTATCTGCCACTGGTAGCCGCTGGGCGTCTTGACTATCTCGAATATACCGTAGTCGGAGCCGGCCCTGTCGCCGTACTGGTTCAGCACTATCTTACCTGTGACGCCCTCATATGTCTTGAGGACCTCCGGTATAGCCTTGGCCACAGCGTCAACCGTGGCCTTGGGGCCGCCGGCCTTCTCGATTGCGAGGCCCATGACCCATACAGCGTCGTAGGCTATGAGGCTGTAGGGGTCGGGGGTGTAGCCTATCTCCTTCTTGAGGGTGCAGAACACCTTGCTCGTCTTGTTTGTTATGGAGAATGTTATAGTGTTCTTCCAGTGCACCTTAGCAGCGAAGGAGGCGGCTACACTGCTCTGGAGTACTGCCTGGCTAAACGCTGTCCCGTCGCTGCCATACCAGTGGACCTCGGCTAGCACCTTGTAGCTGCTAGCGGTCTCGAGGATCTTGGCTGCCTCCTCGAACGCTATCAGCTCTATGCCTATCTCGCTGGGCTTCACGCCCTTCTTTAGCAGCGCCTGAACGTCATCCCTAGCCTGCTCTACTATGTTATCGAAGTTGGCGGCCTTGGGGTCGTAGGGTATCATATCGTACACCTTACCCCCAGCCTTGGTGAAGTACTCCTTCACGTAGCCCGAGAGCCCCCTGCCCCAGTCGTCGTTCCTATATATTATTATCACGTACTTCACGCCATCGTGCTTGTAGAGGGTGGCGAGCACCTTGCCCTGGAACTCGTCCGGCGGCGGGAACCTGAAGACCGTATCCTTCAACGCTAGGCTCGGCGCCGTGCTGGACTGGCTTATAACGACGGCCTTATAGCCCTGGTGTACTAGGCTCACGATCTTGGATAGCTCAGCGCTGCTCATGGGGCCTATGAAGAAGCGTATACCCTGGCTGTAGAGGGCGTCGAACCTCTCCCTAGCGGTCTCGGGGTCAGTCATGGTGTCGACAACTATTATCTTTATCCTCCAGTTGGCCCCCTTCTTCGCTAGGTAGGCGTTGAAGTCCTTCGCTGCGAGCAGCACAGCGGCCTTGTTGGCTTTTCCGAATGAGGCTAGATCCCCGGTTAGAGGCAGGAGGGCTCCTATCTTGACGTAGGTTAGACCCGTTGTAGCGCCTCCAGCGGCGGTGGTGGTTGTGGTCTTAGTTGGTGTGCTAGTCGTTGCCGGAGCCGTAGTTGTGGGTGAGGCCGTACCGGTCGTGGTGGTTGTGGGGCCCTTCCCCCTCGTGGCCAGGTATGCGGCAGCTCCTATTATGATTATTATGACTATTATGACTGCAGCCCACACCTTAGCGCTGGCCATGACTCCACCCTCACACTACCGTATTCTAGTGGCACCCCACTCTAGCCCCCCTTATAAGTATTTCATATATTGAGGAAACATATGAACACCTATCAACCGCTTACAATATAGTAGGTTCTTCGAGGGGAGACCCGTTGGATGGTGAGAGGCTCCTAGCCTTCATTAGGGAACTGGAGTCTAGGAGTAGGGCCCTGGGGATACCGAGTATAGAGTGGGAGGATGGCCTCGTGCTCCACGCACTATCAATAGTTGCTGGCTCTAGGGGTGAGGTGACCGCCGCCGACCTGGGGGCTGGCATCGGCTACTCGACCCTCTGGATAGCTGCGGGCCTCGAGGAGTCCTGCAGAGGCGCCTGCAGGGTATACGCGGTCGAGGAGGATCCGGAGCTCGCCTCCCTCGGCGAGAGGCTGGCCTCGAAGGCGCCCCTGAGGAGGGTTAAGGTTGAGTGGGTGGAGGGCGACGCCATAGAGTTCCTCGCCTCGCTGCCCGACGGCAGCCTGGACCTAGCGTTCGTAGACATAGACAAGCACCTCTACCCAGAGGCCCTAAGGCTCCTCGCATCCAAGCTCTCGCCGGGAGGGGCGGCAGTGTTCCACAACGCCTACCTGCCAGCCCCGCCCAGCGAGTTCTACGAGCTGGCAGGGAGAGAGCCTTGGAGGGGGGGTATAACACCCACTAGGCTGGGCCTAGCCGTGCTCGTTAGAGCGGGATCCTAGGCAATAAACTATGGCAATAAACTATTGGGGGAGGCCGTGCTAGCCTCCGAAGAGGCCGCTGAGCCCCTCGCTCAGGTCGACCTCGCCCTCGCCTTCCTCGCCTGCCTCCTCCGCCTTCTCCTCGGCTTCTCCAGCCCCTGCCTCGCCTTCCTCGGCCTTCGCCTCCCCCGCGGCGGGGGCTTTGACCGGTTCTAACCCGAGCTCCGCCGCCTTATCGCCCAGCGCCGCTATGACCGCCGCCTCCCTAGCTACCGCGGCCTTTAGGGCCTCCTCTATGGTGCCGGGTAGGGGTATAGCCGCCTCCCTAGCTACTGCCGCGGCCTCGGCAGCGGCCTTCGCTATGCTTAGCTGTAGCGCCTCGGGCACGAAGGGTATGCCTAGCTCAGCGGCTACTAGCAAGGCCTCTCCGGCGGCCGCCTTTACGTCCTCCGCGAACTTATCTAGGTCGACGAGCAGCTCCTCTCTGGGTATGACGACGCCCCTATCATATACGGCCGCTATCTTGAGGCTCACCTCGAATGGCATTATGCCTAGCGTCTGAAGCAGCCCCGCCAGGTCGGTGCTTATCACGTCCCCCGGCTTGGCGACTACGGTGTCCTTCTTCACGTATATTGTCCCCCTCCTAATCTCGTAGGGTATCCTGAGTTTCCCGAATGTGCTCAGGATGGGGCCGGGCTTCAGGCCCGTGTCGCCCTCGGGTATCACTATCTCCCTGTCAGTCACCTGGCCGGGCTTAGCTGCCACGGGCATCTTCTCCGACTCTATTAGCCTGGCTAGCTTGAATGGGTTCATGTCCGTGAAGAGGAGCATTATGCTGCCCTTGAGGTACGGCTCTATCTTATCCTTGTCTATGCCAGCCTTCTCGAGGGCCCTGAGTATAAGCCTCTTCTTA
>JALSQM010000120.1 GCA_026985385.1 Acidilobaceae archaeon
GCCCTCTCCACAGGCTATGATGCCGTCGTGATAGCCGCTGGAGCCTGGAGCCCCCGGCTCCTAGGGGTGGAGCCCGAGGCGATGGCGGGATCCGCAATATACAACTGCGAGGCCTCCAGCGTCTCCATTAGGGGATCCCTAACGGCAATCCTATACACCGAGGGGGCCGGCTACGCCTACGCCGCACCGGAGGCCCCGGGGAGGGCCATCGTGGGAGACGGCCCCAACAGGATCCTCGGGGAGCCGGAGGATTCGAGGCCCGAGCCTGGGAGCGTCTACGAGGTGCTCGAGACGCTCTCCAGGGTATACCCAGCCTTCCTCGAGGCGTACCCGGTCAGCAGCTGGTCGGCCCCATGCCTGATAGCGGGCGACGGCCTCCCCCTCGTCGGTGAGTGGGTGGACGGCATCTACGTCTTAACGGGCCTCGACGGCTACGGCCTGATGGTGGCCCCCCACCTCGCCAGGATGCTCGCGAGGCACATACTCGACGGAGCCCCCCTCCCCGCCTTCCTGGACCCACATAGGGAGGTAGAGCCTTGGAGGGGCGCTGGCGAGCCCCCGGAGCCCTTCAGGGGATGCGGCGGCCTACACCGCTAACCACAGCATCCCGAATGGTTTCCCGGGCCAGCTATCCGATCCCGCGCGTCTAGTCTGCTGGCCGTGGAGACCAATCAGAGGCATGGGGATTCGAACAGCCTAAAAGCCCTCCTAGTTCGGGCTATGTTATGGTGGACTCCTTGAGTGAGGAGCTTAGGGCTAAGGTGCTCTCATGGCTTGTGGATGAGGGCTTCGAGGTCAAGAAGATGGAGGTGCCCCCGCAGGCCCCCCTCGACTGGTCAATGCTCGTCACCGTGAAGGTGCCGATACAGGTTAACATAGCCATTCAGAAGCCCCGCGAGTCTAATAAGGTGATAGTGAGTATGGGTGTCAAGCTCTCACCCTATCACCAGAAGGCGTTCAACTCCCTAGCGGAGCCGGATAGGCTGGAGCTTAGGGCCTCCCTCGTGGAGTCCCTCCTACACCTGTGTCCCGACTGCATAGTCGTGCCACAGCCGCCCACGGCCACGACGATGGAGGGCATGCTGGTGTCTAGGGAGCTACCCCTCACCATGGGCGGGGAAGGCGGGCTAAGGCTGGAGATCCTCAGGACGTGTAGGGTACTGGCGAACGCCTACCAGTTGATAGTGGAGAAGCTGAACGCGAGGCTCGGCACGGGGGAGAAGCCTCGGAGGGACACAATGGTCATGTAGACGCCCCTAGGCAGCCGCTGAGGCCCTCGGGCCCGCTTGTTGCCTAGTGCATCCTAGCACTTCTTATCCCCGCCCCCGAGAGCCTGGGGTGTGGTGTGTAGAGTTGGACTCGCCTCTACGAGAGCGAGTTGAATCCATGCTCTCCAGGTACTCCTCGTGGCCCAGCCACTTCAGCTTAGCCTTTGAGAGGGGGCGCGCTGAGTCGCCCGCTCTGAGGCCTAGGGCCCTCGTTATCTGCGGCATGGGCACGAGCGCCTCGGCGGCGGAGCACGCGGCCGAGATCCTCGGGGAGGCGGGGGCCTCGATACCAGTCTTTACTGTGAGGAGCTACGAGCCCCCCGCTTGGCTGTCGAGCTCCGACTTCGTCGTGGCGGTGAGCTACTCCGGTAACACCTGGGAGACACTCGAGTGCGCTAGGAGGGCTGCCTCTAGGAGGGCCGGCATGGCCGTTATAGTGTCGGGGGGCCGGCTGGCCTCCCTGGCTGCCGAGGGCGGCTGGCGCATAGTCAGAGTAGAGCCCGGCGAGTATGGCAGGACGAGTATGGCATACCTCCTCGGGGGGATCCTGGGGGTGGCGTCTGAGGCCTCGGGAGCCCCCGGGAGGGTGGACGAGCTGGCTGGCCATGTCCTAGAGGCGTTCAAGTCCTCTAAGCCAGGCGAGGTCGAAGGTGTAGCCAGGAGTATAGGCTCCGCGGACTTCGTAGCAGTCGCCTCCTGCGGGCGCATGGCGCCCGCGTCCAGGTGGTGGAGGACCGAGCTAGCCGAGAACACTAAGGTGACCGCGAGGGACGACGCCTTCCCCGAGAGCGGCCACAACGATGTAGTGGCACTCCAAGTCAAGCCACGCTTCCGCGGCCTCCTAGTGTCGATCCACAACCCCGACGACAAGCCGTGCGAGGCCATGCTTAGAACGGCTGAGAGCCTCTACGAGAGGGCTTCCTACTCCATCGAGAGGCTTGTGCTTGAGGGGCCCAGCCTAGCCTACAAGCTGGGGCGGTCCCTCATACTAGCGGGTTACGCCTCCACAATAGCCGCGGGCTACAGGGGGGTGGACCCCCACGAGACCCCCAACCTCTCCGAGTACAAGGAGGGCGTGTCAAGGCTAGCGGGCTCCCCAACAGTTTAAACTAGGCTGGACAGCCGCCATGCAGGGGTGGAGGATTTGGGTGAGAGAACCAATATAGAGGCCCCCAAGATAGTTGTTGAGCCCCCGGGCCCCAGGGCTAGGGAGATAATTGAGAGGGACTCGAGGCTCATAATGCAGAGCTTCGTCCGCTGGTACCCCCTCGTAGCCAAGACCGGCCGCGGCGCCATCGTAGAGGATGTGGACGGTAACGTGTACATAGACTTCAACAGCGGCCTAGCGGTGCTCAACGTCGGCCACCTACACCCCAAGGTCGTCGAGGCCATACGCAGGCAGGCGGGGAAGCTCCTCCACTATAGCCTAACCGACTTCTACTACGAGGAGGCAGTGGTCGCCGCCGAGAAGCTCCTCTCCGTGGCCCCAATAAGCGATGCCAAGGTATTCTTCGCCAACAGCGGGGCCGAGAGCATCGAGGGCACAATCAAGGTTGCGAGGGGGCACTTCAGGGGCGAGAGGCAGTACATCATAGCGTTCCTAGGGGCATTCCACGGGAGAACCATGGGGGCCCTAAGCCTCACGGCGAGTAAGACCGTGCACAGGAGGGGCTTCAGCCCCCTGCTCCCCGGAGTCATACACGTGCCCTACCCATACCCGTACAGGTGCCCATTCAAGGCCGAGGAGCCCAGGGAGTGTGGGGAGGCTGTTCTAGGCTACATTGAGGACTGGATCTTCGCGAAGCTAGTCGACCCGAGCGAGGTAGCGGCTGTGGTGCTGGAGCCAATCCAGGGGGAGGGGGGCTACATAGTGCCGCCCGACAACTTCCTCCCAGGCCTCCGGAGGCTGACTAGGAGGCACGGCATACTACTCGCGGTCGACGAGGTCCAATCAGGCTTTGCCCGCACAGGTAAGTGGTGGGCCGTCCAGCACTGGGGGGTGGAGCCCGACCTACTGGCGACTGCCAAGGCGATAGCGAGCGGTCTACCCCTCGCCGCCATTGTTGGGAGGAGGGAGGTCATGGACCTCCCGCCGGGCAGTCACGCAACTACCTTCGGCGGGAACCCGGTGGCGCTAGCCGCTATGAAGGCCGTGATAGACGTCATAGAGGAGGAGAGGCTATACGATAGAGCCGCCAGGCTGGGCGAGGAGGCGCTTAAGTTCCTCAGCGACCTAGCCGGCGAGGTCGAGCTAATAGGCGATGTTAGGGGTAAGGGCTTAATGATAGGCGTCGAGCTAGTGAGGGATAGGAAGACCAAGGAGCCTGCCACCAAGGAGCTGGCATGGATCCTCGAGAGGGCCTTCAAGAGGGGCCTACTAGTCATAGGGGCTGGAGTCTCAACGATAAGGATAGCGCCCCCACTAGTGATAGAGGAGGAGCTCCTTGAGAGGGGCCTCCAAATACTAGCCGATATAATCAGGGAGGCTGACAAGAGGTTCCGCAGAGGCTAGTAGCCCGGGGGACGCCGCTATCATTCGGGTTCAGAGTCTTAGCAGTAAACTTAACCCTCCGAAGAAGCATGGGCTCTAGGAGGGGTGCGCTAAATGCCCGCTAGAGAGGAGGGAGTAAGGCTCAGGGTAGCAGAGGCCTATCAGAGGGATGTCGGACGCAAGATAGCCCGCATAGACAGGGCGACCATGGAGAAGCTCGGCATAGGCGTCGGCGACTTCATAAAGATTGAGGGGCCGGAGGGCGAGGCAATAGCCGTCGTGTGGCCCCTGCAGAAGGACGATGAGGGTAAGGGTATAATCAGGATAGACGGCTACCTCAGGGAGAGCGTCGGAGCGGGCATAGGGGACTACGTAACCATCTACAAGGCTGAGAAGGTGGAGCCGGCCAGCAGGGTCGTTCTAGCCCCCATGGAGCCCATAAGGTTCGGTAGAGACTTCGTTGAGTATGTAAAGGACTTCCTTAGGGGTAAGCCCCTGGCCCGCGGGGAGACGGTGATCATACCCATATTCGAGGGCCTCCCCCTGGTGGTCGTGTCAACACAGCCCGCCCACATAGTATACGTGACCGACGCCACCGAGGTCTCCATAAGGGAGAAGCCCGTGAGACCCGAGGAGGTCAGGAGGGCCCGGGGGGTCCCAAGGGTTACTTGGGAGGACATAGGTGACCTAGAGGAGGCTAAGGAGAGAATTAGGGAGATAGTCGAGCTACCCATGAAGCACCCAGAGCTATTCAGGCACCTGGGCATAGAGCCTCCTAAGGGGATCCTCCTCTACGGGCCCCCGGGCACCGGTAAGACCCTCCTAGCCAAGGCTCTGGCTAACGAGATAGGAGCATACTTCATAAGCATTAACGGCCCCGAGATCATGAGCAAGTTCTACGGCGAGAGCGAGCAGAGGCTAAGGGAGATATTCAAGGAGGCCGAGGAGAACGCCCCGAGCATCATATTCATCGACGAGATAGACGCCATAGCCCCCAAGAGGGAGGAGGTCACGGGCGAGGTTGAGAAGAGGGTTGTAGCACAGCTCCTAACACTAATGGACGGCCTCAAGGAGCGTGGCCGCGTGATAGTGATAGGAGCCACCAACAGGCCCGACGCCCTGGATCCAGCTCTTAGGAGGCCGGGTAGGTTCGATAGGGAGATCGAGATCAGGCCCCCCGATAAGAGGGCTCGCCTGGAGATACTTAAGGTGCACACCAGGCACATGCCCCTGGCAGAGGACGTAGACCTAGAGAAGATAGCGGAGATGACCCACGGCTACACCGGCGCGGACCTGGCAGCCCTGGCAAAGGAGGCCGCCATGGCTGCCCTGCGTAGATTCATAAAGGAGGGCAAGGTCGACCTCTACAGTATCAAGGAGGTGCCAGCCGATCTACTGAAGAACCTGAAGGTTACAATGGCCGATTTCATGGAGGCAATGAAGGTTGTGAGGCCCACCCTCATCAGGGAGATATACGTTGAGGTGCCGGAGGTCCACTGGGAGGACATAGGGGGCCTAGAGGAGGTAAAGCAGGAGCTCAGAGAGGCCGTCGAGTGGCCGCTCAAGAACCCGAAGGTCTTCGAGGAGATGGGTATCAGGCCCCCGAAGGGGATCCTCCTATTCGGCCCGCCCGGCACGGGTAAGACCCTCCTAGCCAAGGCCGCCGCCACGGAGAGTGGGGCCAACTTCATAGCCGTGAGGGGCCCGGAGATACTATCGAAGTGGGTGGGTGAGAGCGAGAAGGCCGTTAGGAAGATATTCGAGAGGGCCAGGCAGGTCGCCCCAGCCATAGTGTTCTTCGACGAGATAGACTCCATAGCACCGGCCAGGGGCTACAGGCACGACACCAGCGGCGTGACAGATAGGATAGTCAACCAGCTCCTCGCGGAGATGGATGGCATAGTGCCGCTCCAGAACGTGGTAGTGATAGCGGCCACCAACAGGCCCGACATACTCGACCCAGCGCTCCTGAGGCCTGGGAGGTTCGACAGGCTAATCTACGTGCCACCACCCGACAAGGAGGCTAGGAAGCAGATACTCCAGATACACACTAGGAAGGTGCCCCTAGCGGATGACGTAGACCTAGAGAAGCTTGCAGAGATGACTGAGGGCTACACCGGCGCTGACCTAGAAGCCCTGGTGAGGGAGGCCGTAATGATAAAGCTCAGGGAGAAGTTCGAGGTCGGCCCGGTCTCGATGAAGCACTTCGAGCAGGCGCTAAAGAGGGTCCCGCCGAGCCTCACCCCAGAGGATATAAGGCGCTACGAGAGGCTTGCAAGGGAGCTGAAGCGGATGACTCTAGGCTAGAGCGAAAAGCCCGGCAGGCCACTCCTCTCCCAGCTTTCCAGGTTGGCCTCGATTTCGTGTGCCTCTCCTCCCTTGATCTTTTAAGGTATACCGAGGGGCTTTTTAGATAATAGCACCCTAAAATAATACGTTGCAAGTCATCGCTCACACTTATAGGCGGCGGCCCCATTTAAAGCACGGCAAGGCTCCCCTAAGGGAGCGATGGGTGAGGGTGTCGAGGTGTGGCGAGTGCTGAGACGATCTACCATGACGTCCTAGTGCTGGGTAGCGGTATAGCGGGGCTAAGGGCTGCCGTCGAGATAAAGAGGAAGTACGGGGATAAGGTGGACATCGGCATAATAAGCAAGCTACACCTCATGAGGAGCCACAGCGTCAGCGCTGAGGGTGGAACCGCCGCAGTGCTATACCCCGAGGAGGGCGACAGCTTCGCCCTACACGCATGGGACACCGTTAAGGGGAGCGACTTCCTGGCCGACCAGGACGTGGTGTGGAAGTTCGTCAAGCTAATGCCCATGGAGATACTCCTCCTCGACCACTGGGGCCTCCCATGGTCGAGGAGGCCCGACGGGAAGATAGCCCAGAGGCCCTTCGGAGGCCACAGCTTCCCCCGGGCCACCTTCGCAGCCGATAAGACCGGCTTCTATGAGATGCAGACGCTCTACAACAAGCTACTCCAGTATGACGGGTGGGAGAGGTACGATGAGTGGTTCATAACCAACATAGTAGTGGAGGACGGCGCGTACAAGGGCGTCTACGCCATAAACCTTAGGGAGGGCAAGCTCTACCTCTTCAAGAGTAAGGCGGCGATCATAGCCATGGGTGGTGGAGGTAGACTCTACAACTTCACAACCTACGCCCACACCGTGACGGGCGACGCCTACGCTGTAGCCTTCAGGGCCGGCGTTCCACTCAAGGACATGGAGTTCGTCCAGTTCCACCCAACGGGGCTGGTGCCCCCGGGCATACTCATAACGGAGGGTGCCAGGGGCGAGGGGGGATACCTGCTAAACAATAAGGGCGAGAGGTTCATGCTACGCCAGGACTGCGCCCCCCAGAGGGGCGAGCTGGCTCCAAGGGACATAGTCTCGAGGTGTATGATGAGGGAGATACTGGAGGGTAGGGGCTTCAAACACGAGGAGAGCGGCCTCGGATACCTACTACTCGACCTCAGGCACTTGGGTGAGAAGAAGATAAACGAGAGGCTCCCAGCCGTTAGAGAGATAGCGATAAGATACGCCGGCGTAGACCCCGTGGAGGAGCCCATACCCGTCAGGCCCGCCGCGCACTACACCATGGGCGGCATACACACTGACGGCAACTACAAGGTCCTCGACACGCAGGGCAGGTGGATTAGGGGCCTATTCGCCGCAGGCGAGGCATCCTGCGCCAGCGTGCATGGAGCCAACAGGCTTGGAACCAACAGCACCGCAGAGTGCCTGGTGAGCGGTAGGATAAGCGGGATCCTCGCCGCGGAGTACGCGCTTAAAGTCAAGGAGTCAGACGTCACGGGCCCGAGCCCCGAGAGGACTAAGAGGGAGGAGGACTGGGTCTGGGGACTGCTGAGCAGGGAGAGTGGGATCCCCTCCTACGAGATAAAGAGGGAGGTCAGGAACGTTATGGGCGAGTACTTCGGCATATTCAGGGAGGGCGGCAAGATGCAGGAAGGGCTAGCGAAGATCATAGAGCTTAGGAAGAAGTTCAGGGAGAGCGTCTACGTAGAGGATAAGGATCCCGTC
>JALSQM010000121.1 GCA_026985385.1 Acidilobaceae archaeon
CCTCCTAGGGAAGCGCAAGCCTACATTCGTTGGCCGTTTAGTCGACTGGGGCACCCTCTTCAGCCTGTGGCCCGTCCACTTCACGACAAGCTGCTGTGGCTGCGAGTTCGCGGCCACTTGGAGCCCCCGCTTCGACGCTGAGAGGTACGGGGCTCTACCCTGGCTCGCTCCTAGGCAGACGAACCTCATAATCATAGAGGGGACCGTGACCAAGAAGATGGCCTGTGCCCTCCGCTTGGTGTGGGAGCAGATGCCCCACCCCAAGTTCGCTATAGCTATGGGGGCCTGCGCCCTAGACGGTGGCATATTCTACAACAGCTACAACATCGTGAGACCCTGGGAGATAGTTCCAGTAGACGTTTTCATACCCGGCTGCCCACCCAGGCCGGAGGCTCTCGCCAGGGCTATAGTAGAGCTACAGAGGCTAATCAAGGAAAAGGGGCTGGCCAGCCTGTGGATAGCGCGTGGCGAAAGGGAGGACAAGCCCACCCCCGAGCTCAAGGAGGATCCCTGTAGTTGGTGGAGGGGTTAGCCTTGGAGGAGGCTAGACGTAGAGCCGAGGAGGCATTAAGGGGGCTCTACGAGAGCGTCGAGGAGGGGAAGGGGTTCGTGTCGTTTGTGGTAAGTGTTGATAGACTAGTGGAGGCCGCTAGTGCGCTAAAGAATGCCGGATTCGACCACGTCAAGAGCGTGACAGCAGTTGATCGGCCCAAGGAAGGGGTGATAGAGGTCACCTACCATGT
Organism: Acidilobaceae archaeon; assembly: GCA_026985385.1. Taxonomy (GTDB): domain Archaea; phylum Thermoproteota; class Thermoprotei_A; order Sulfolobales; family Acidilobaceae; genus Calypsonella. The sequence goes on from JALSQM010000121.1 coordinate 744, forward strand.
ATCTAGCTACTCCGACCCCGAGCTAGCCAAGGGAATAATCGGCCTTACAACGCGGGTACCCCGCGATAATCCCCGCTTACCTAGTCTCTCGAAGATATGGATTAGTGCCGAGTTCCAGGAGAGGGAGGTATTCGAGTTCTTCGGGGTCATATTCGAGGGCCACCCGGACCTAAGACCGATACTCCTAGCACCCCCGATAGCGGAGCTCAGGCCCCTACGTAAGGACTTCGTGGTAAAGGAGGAGGAGATCTACAAAGGACCAATAAGGAAGGTGGAGAAGCCTCCCTAGACTTGGGGGTGTAACCAGTGGTGGAGCCTCCTCGGGAGTTGAAGCTCTCCGGGTGGGAGGTGGGGGAGACTCGTAGGCTCCCCGGGATGGACGTTAAGAAGATAGGTAAGGACCTCTATGAGATCTTCATAGGCCCCCAGCATCCAGGCAGCGGTCACATGAGGATAGTGGTTAGACTCGATGGAGATATCATGGTTGAGGTTGACCCCGATCTAGGATACGTGCATAGAACGATGGAGAAGCTGGCTGAGGGGAGGAGCTTCATAAAGGTGATACCCTTAATGGAGAGGATGGCTATACTAGATGCGTGTAACATAACGTTACCCTATGTTGAGGCCGTCGAGAAGCTCCTCGGCATAGAGCCTCCTGAGAGGGCTAAGTACCTCCGAGTTCTCTTATGCGAGATTAACAGGATAGCCAGTCACCTCTATGGAATGGGGATATTTGGCGTCTTCCTAGGCCACTCAACCATGTACATGTGGCCCTTCGGCGACAGAGAGGTCTTCGTAGAGCTTGCGGAGATGCTTACTGGTGCAAGGCTCACTCACACCTACCCCGTCCCCGGCGGTGTAAGGAGGGATGTGCCTCAGGGTTTCACAGACAATTTGAGGAAGGCTATCAGGTATATGAGGAAGAGGCTTGAGGATTATAAGAAGATATTCCTGGATAACCCCGTCGTTAGAGCTAGGCTTGAGGGTG
>JALSQM010000122.1 GCA_026985385.1 Acidilobaceae archaeon
TGGAGGCCGACGCCTACTGGGTCATGCAGGCCCTGAGGGCAGCCGCCGAGATGAACCTCAGAGCGGTCCTCAGGGTGGTCGAGGTCGAGGGTGGGAGGTGGGTCCTCGTGGAGCTGGAGTCCCAGGGGAGACCCCCTGGCGGCTTAAGGGCGGCGCTGCTCATCCCCCCGCCCTGCGGAGAGGAGGGCATCAGGAGGAGGAGCCAGTCGTTCTACCAGTAGGCCACTAATAAATTGAACCCCCGGTTAACAATGGTCTTGTATAATGGAGAGACCCCCTCCACTCTCCACCCCCAGAGCCCCCATGCAGGCCCCTATACCCCCCGGTTAGGCCCCGTAACTAGTTTATACCATGCCCTACGACCGTGATACCCTGCGGGGCCGCCTGGGGGAACCCTAATCCTCCCCCGCCTCCGGGAGGGCGAGTCCTTGGGTAGCGGGGAGTATGGTGTAGGCAGGATCATAGTAGTCTGCGCCCGCTGCGGGTTCAAGCTCTACGACTACGCCCTCGGAGACCCCAGTAATAGGAGTAAATACAGTGGACCCCCCACGCCAGCCCAGGCTCTAAGCGGTCACGACGGCATGAGGTGCCCGAGCTGCGATAGGCCCCTCAGCGTGTCGAAGCCCGTTGAGATAGAGATACTGACACTGGCAGAGTTCAGGGCTAAATACGTCGAGACCAGGTATAAGATCTTCGAGAGGGAGAAGATAGCTGAGATGCTCGCACCCAGCCTAGGCGCAAGGATCCCCGGCGAGGCCGAGGCGGTAGAGTCAGCCCCCTAGGCCCTACCCCTTCTTTCCCAGGGCCCCGGCTACGATGGACTCCAGCTCCTCGTATAAGCTTCTGGGGCAGCCGCTCCTCTTGTAGGAGCGTAGCAGGCCCCTAACCCGGGGTATTAGGGCTGCGAGCCTCGGGTCGGCGGCTGCTAGGCCCGAGAGTATCTTAGCGACGTTCCCGCAGCCCCTCCCCGCGCTCTCGTAGTCCACGATAACCGCTGCCGAGCCCGTTAGGATCACGTTCTCCCAGGGCCTGTGGATCTCGTGGTGGAGTATCCCGGCGGCGTCCAGGGCCCTAGCCGCCTTGAGCGACTCTACCACGGGCCCCGACGGCAGTCCCCTGGGATCCCTTAGGTCGCCCAGCCTTGGGCCCTCCACGAGCTCCGATACCATGAACCAGTCGCTCCAGGCGTAGACCCTGGGGGCCGCCCCAGCCCTAGAGGCCTCGCTTTGGAGGCGTGCCTCCCACTCTAGGCTCTCCCTCTTGGAGTCGAGCCTCAGAACCTTCACGGCGGCGGGGCCCCAGATTGTGAGGGCTGCGAGTACCACGCCCGCGTGGCCCTTACCTATGACCCGGGGGCCCCCGGGTATCGCGGTGCCCCCGGGTAGGTCGCAGAAGGCCTCAACCCCGGCGCTGGAGAGCTGCCAGGGATCCCTGCCGCAGGGGGGCCTGGGGTAGCAGATGGCCTCCCCAACCCTTGGGTCGCCCGGTGGGAGGGGGTTGCAGTGCTTCAACCCTCCCCGCTCCTCCCCCGGAGCTTCTCGGCTAGGATCCTCCTATACTCCTCGACGACCCCCTCCAGAACCTCTAGTAGCTCCTCGTCATCGGTGTAGCGGTCCCCGGAGTCGTAGTCCCTCCTCAGACTGGTTATGAACTCGTCCACGTACCTCTTCAGCTCGGCCTCGTAGGCCTCGAGCCTCTTGAGGATCTCCCCCCTATCCCTGAAGCCGCCGGGATCCCTAAGGCACGCCTTGAGATCCGCTAGGACACCGCTCAGGGTCATAGTCAGCCTCCTCATCTCCTCCACTGCATCGCGGAGCCTCAGCCTGTAGTAGGCGTAGCCCGCGGCCACCCTCGAGGCCCAGTCCAGCGAGGCCCATGCACCGGCCTCCCCGCCCTCCCTGCTCGACTCCTCAATCCAGCGCTTGTAGCCCTCCTCAACAAGCCTGGAGGCGGCCTCCCCCGGATCCTCTATGCCGCTCCTAGCCATGTAGTATTCCAGTAGCCTCCAAGCGTGGCCGCTCAGCTCAACGGCGCGGCGGCGCTGGCGCCTCCCAAAACCGAACAAGAGGCGGATCCCCAGCTACCCCGGGGACGCCAGGGTTAAACGGCTAACCATCAAGGCCCGGGGGCATATGATGCCGAGAGGGAAAAACGGGGGCTGCCGGGTCGGGAGCTACCTTCTGAGCTTCGCTATGGTGTACGCTGAGAGGCCTATTGATACCAGGACTAGCACTAGCACTGCGACTCCCAGTCCCGTGATGGTCTTCGCCCTACCCTCCAGGTCTCTGTAGGATTCCCCGCTGGTCTTGTTGACGCTGCTTAGCATGGCTAGTATACTCTTCTGGCTCTCCGCCACCGAGCTGCATGTCTTGCTGAGGCTGCTCACGCTCTTATTCAGGCCCTCGAGCCCGCTGCTCAGATCGCTCATCCTAGTCAGGAGCGTTGAGGCCTGGGCTAGAAGCCTCTCAACGCTAGCGTTGAGGGTGCCCACCTTAGAGTTGAGGCCCTCAATCATCGACTTTACCTGGTCTGCTATACCCACTAGTGTGACTGTATTGTTATAGATGGATCCCAGCCTCTCCCGGAGGCCTGCGGGGTATGGTGGAGCCCTCCCCGGCTTCTTTACGGGGTAGAACGTCTGGAGGAAGATGGGCTTGGCTAGGGATGACTGGCCTTTAAGTATGACTGCTAGCCCTATCTGGGGCTCCATCCATATCGCTCCGTCGTCGTAGGGGGCATCGCCTACCAGTGGGAGCTGGGACATCGCTATGCCGTCGTAGATACTGAATTTCTCCCCTCTAAGTATCTTGTCGTATATGTAGTGTGCTATCATGTACCTCTCGGGGGCCTCCCATAGCCAGGAGTACTTGCTGGAGTTTATCGCCTCCTGCCATGTGGAGGGGAAGCCGGGTAGGCCTACAACTGTTTCGTTCAGCGTGTAGAGCCCGTTAACTATCCAGCCCTTCCCTCTCAGGACGTTCGAGTACCCGACCTTGTAGTAGACTATATAGTTCGTCGGAGCCGGCAGGCCGAAGGTTGAGGTCCTCAGGAAGGGGTCTTGCTTAGGCCATGTGGGTTCCTTCGTAGGGTTCACTATGTAGCCTATCCTGTAGGGGGTAACCTCGAGCTTCGCTATGTTGCCGTATCGATCCGAGATTGAGACGTCGTCTCCATAGCCGGAGAAGCCGTACTTCTTGAGCAGGCTCAGGTACATCTTTATAGCCTGTGTTACGTTATCGGCGTATTGGAGCACGTACCTGTCCCTGATCATCTCGGGCATCCCGATGACGCCCCTCCAGTCGTGTATGTGGTGCTCTATCATGCCTAGGCCGGCGTCGTTGAACCCATTCTGGAATAGGCTGCCCGCGGCGGTGAAGTAGGCTACCTGGTGGCCCTTCTCGGGCCTCTCAACGACGTAGACGAAGTAGGGGGCCACGGGTGGGGCGTCTATGGTGGTGCCTATGATCACGTTGCCGTCGACCGTTAGGTTGCCTGAGATCACGGCGCCGGTGCATGAGAAGTCCACGAACGTGTTTATCATCATTATGTCGAGGTAGGTTATATTGTAGCCCAGGCTGACCTCGGGGTGCTTGGCTGCGTAGGCGTTGAAGCCGTCTGCGATCCCCTTCATCTCCTCAATGTACTCCTTGGGTATGTAGGGCTCGTACATCTTAGCGGCGCTAGTCAGCTTCTCCCGCATGACGCTACCGGGGGCCCCGTAGGCCTTGCCTAGTATGTTGTAGGCCCAGTTGAGGAGGCCGCTTATCTCCTCGGCTGCGAGGTAGCCGTACTCGTAGCCCCTATCGTAGGGGCTGCCGGAGATGTAGATGACCTTGAGGGGCCCAGCCCTCCCCCCTCCGAGGAGGAGGGAGAAGCCGAAGCCCGTGGGCCTCACGATGTACCTAGGCCCGTTGGATGCCGCCTGCCCCCCAGGCGACGAGGCGATGGTCGACGCAGCGGCTAGCGAGAGGGCGAGGATCACTAGGACTACCCCGACCCCTAGGAGGCGAGGATTATACCCCACGATTAACCCCTCCAGACTCGGTGAGCCCCCGGGGCTGGGAGGGGCTAATCAGATTTCTGGTAGCCGATGTATAGTGTGGCGCTCGATGCCCGGGCTGTTCGGCGTTACTGGTTAAGTTAATAGCTGGCTCCGCCTCCCCGTGGCTGGGTGGTGGCCCTCGTTGGCCCGGGTCTATTGTGCTGCTAGGCTCTTTGATGGCCACTCGTTCCGGGGTCCCTCCTGCGTTGTCGTTGATGGGGATAGAATAGTTGATGTCGGTAGCAGGGGCGAGGTATCGGCCCCCGAGGGGGCTGAGGTCGTGGACCTGCCCAGCCACACCCTCATGCCCGGGTTGATAGACGCGCACGTACACTACACGGGCCTGAGGACCGGCGACCTCGTGAAGGAGCCGCTCCTAGTGCCCTACGCCACCCTGGTGGCGAGGGCCATCGAGGACCTCAGGAGGACCCTGGAGGCCGGCTACACCACCGTGGTCGACGCTGGGGGCTTGATAGCGCTCCAGCTGAGGGAGGCCTTTAGGGAGGGCACCCTGAGGGGCCCCAGGATAGTGGCCGCCGGCTACCCCGTCAGCCAGACGTTCGGGCACGGCGACGTGCACTTCCTGCCCCCGGAGTACGTGGACCCCAGGACCTCAAGGCTCCTACTGCCCTTCTCGAGCCTCCTCTGCGATGGGCCTAGTGAGTGCAGGAAGGCCGCCCGCTACGCCCTCAGGGCTGGGGCTGACTTCATAAAGATATTCACGACGGGTGGAGTCGTATCCCAGAGGGATAGGCCAGAGTACCCCCAGATGACGATGGACGAGATCAGGGCAGTCGTGGAGGAGGCTCGGAGGGCCGGGAGGTTCGTCCACGCCCACGCCGAGGGCCTGGAGGGCATCGTAAACGCCGTTGAGGCGGGGGTTAAGGTTGTGGCGCACGCCATCTACATGGACGAGGAAGCGGCCAGACTCGCCGCCGAGAGGGGGGTGGTAGTGGTGCCCACACTCACCATACTAGACCTCATGCTGAGGCTCGGAGAGTCAACGGGGCTGCCCAGCTGGGCGCTCGAGAAGGCCGAGGAGGCCTCCAAGGCCCACGTCGAGGGCATCAGGAGGGCCCACAGGGCGGGCGTCAGGCTCGCTACGGGGACAGACCTCTTCACGGCCCTCGGAGAGTATAACCCCTACGGCTACAACTCGAGTGAGATCCTACTCCTAATCAAGGAGGTGGGCCTAACGCCCGAGGAGGCCCTGAGGGCTGCAACCTCGAATGCAGCAGCGGCAGCGGGCCTCGAGGGGGTGATAGGCGAGGTCAAGCCGGGGGCTAAGGCCGACCTCATAGCCGTCCGGGGCGACCCAGAGGCCCAGCCCGAGGTTCTAGTCGGCCCGGATAACGTGGAGCTAGTGATAGTGGAGGGCAGGGTGGTCAAGAGCCCTCCCCACTAGCTGGGCCCCCAGGCTCCCCAGCGGCCCCGCGGGAGGCGGCCCTCCCCGCCGGGGAGAGGCACTGCCACCCAAGGGCGGAGAGGGCCGACGCCGCCACCGCCAGGGAGGCCTCGAGGGCCGCTGGCGTCCCGAGGGGTAGCAGGCTGCCATCGAGGAGTACTAGGAGCCACGAGGCGGCAGCGCCCAGAGGGATCCCGGCCCTCGTGGACGCTAGAGCCGCAGCTGCTATCTCGGCTACACCCAACGCTAGCAGGCCGAAGGTGGCAGCGGTCCCGCTCGGGGGGTTGGCGAGGGCCTCAAGTATCACCGAGACGCCCTGGGCGGCGTAGAGGAGGGATGCTACAACCAAGGCACCCTCAACGCAGGGGCCGCGGTTCTCGGAGTACAACACTCGACCCCGGCGGGTTTGATGTAAATAACCATTTTAAACATTTACGAAGCGCTGGGCCGCGGGCTTAATCAAGGCCTCCCAGGCCGTTGCCCCTGGGGGAGTGCCCGGGGCATGGTTGTGAGGCTGAGGGTGAGGGGTGAGGGCCTCGAGAGGGCTGCTAGGGGCTCCTCGATAGTTTATAGGAAGTGGGTGGAGGCCCCGGGCCCCCTCCCCGCCGGTGTCCTGGTGGAGCTAGTGGATGACGCCGGGGAGGGCGTGGCGTGCGGCCTCTGGGAGCCCGGGGGCCCCGTGGCGGTCAGGGTCCTATCCCTCGGGGGGTGTGAGTGGGCCTCCGCCTGGGACGCCTTGGAGGACAGGCTTGAGGGGGCTCTGAGGGCCCGGGAGAGGCTGGGCGGCCTCTACAGGGGTAGCTTCCGCCTCGTCAACAGCGACGGTGACAGGATCTCGGGCCTGATAGTGGACTACTACGGGGAGGTAGCGGTGATCCAGAGTAGCAGCCACGCCATAGACGCCCACGCTGACTCCATAGCCCGCTGGCTCTCAAGGGAGCTTGGGGCCGCGGTCTACGAGAAGAGCACGCAGAGGAGTAGGCGCGACATAGGCCTCCCCCCGAGGGCTAGGTGGCTCGTGGGCAGGCGTGAGAGGGCCGTTATAGAGGAGGCTGGGGTGAAGTTTGTCGTAGACGTCGTTAGGGGGCAGAAGACCGGCTTCTACCTCGACCAGAGGCCTAACAGGGTCGAGTTCTCCCGGTACGCCGGCCCCGGTGATAGGGTTCTCGATGTCTTCTCCTACACCGGTGGCTTCGCCCTCCACGCACTACACTCCGGGGCCAGGGAGGCCGTGCTGGTCGAGGAGGACCCCGAGGCACTCAAGCTAGCCCTGGAGAACGCGAGGCTCAACGGCGTCGAGGCTAGGGTGAGGCTCGTTCAGGGCAGCGTGTGGGAGAGGCTCGGGGAGGCTGGGAGGGGCTTCACAGTCGCCGCCGTGGATCCCCCGGCCTTCATACAGAGCGGCGACCCCCAGGCTGTGAGGAGGGGTAGGAGGGCCTACTGGAGGGCCTACACGTCCACCCTCAGCCTTCTCGACGACCCCTCGATAGCCTACCTCAGCAGCTGCAGCTACTTCCTATCGAGGAGCGACTTCATAAGCCTCGCATCCAAGGCCGCAGAGTCCACGGGCTTCGCCTCCTACAGGATCCTCGGTGGCCTCCGTGGCGCGGGGCCCGATCACACGCTCAGGGGCGAGGAGTACCTAGACTACCTCAAAGGCGCCTTCCTATGGCTCTCCAAGGCCCCCTGATGCTCCTAAGTTAAAGCCCCTGGGGAGCCACGGGTTAATGGGGGGTCAACCCCCTCATGTGGGGCGTTAGAGCTAGGGTGGCGGCCGCCTCGGGCTCGAGGCCCGGGAGCATAAGCGCTGTCGTCGAGGTCGAGCTCCCCGATGGCAGGGAGGGGATCATCTACCTGAGGAGGCTCGCTAGGAGGCCCCGGGAGGCGAGGGCCAGGCTCCTGAGGGGCGGCGTGCTCGCCGTAGAGCTCATCGACGAGCACGGCTCCGGCTTCGCCTGCTGCGTGGTGGACGCTAAGGATCTTAGGATCCCGTGGTGGAGGGGCTCGAGGAGGCCCTGAGGGCCTCCCTGCAGGCCTCGCAGGGCACGGGCTTCAGCTCGACCACGTCTATTGAGGGCTTCAAGGCGTCCACAAATATGAGCCTGTTATAGGAGGGCTCCCCAATGCCCGTGAGTATCTTAATCACCTCCATAGCCTCTAGAAGGCCTAGTATACCCACAGCCGGGCCTAGAACCCCCGAGGGCCTCCTGGGGCTCCTTGGGGCGATGCATGCTAGGCATGAGGTCACGCCCCTCTTAACTACTGTCAGCT
>JALSQM010000123.1 GCA_026985385.1 Acidilobaceae archaeon
GCCCTCTCCATGATCCTATGCGGGGATAGGCCCTACTGCTGGAGACTCCCGGGTATCATAGAGGGGGCGGCGATACCGGTTATACTCTACATAGGCTACGCTCTGAGTAGGAGGGATCTCATAGGACCCTTGGCAGGCTTTGTAGCAGCCCTAGCCGCCGCTTCATCGTTGTCGATCCGCTATGAGGCGTCCGTGGCTATGCTAGACATTCACCAAGCCTTCTTTACATCTATAGCCATAGCCGCTCTTGCATCGGAGAGCGTGTCAACATCGATAGTTGCCGCTGGGCTGGCATCCTCCGTTAAGTATAGTGGGGCCTTCATAATACCCGCTATATGGGCTTACACTGCATCACGGGTCTCCACTAGGAGGAAGAGGGCAATCATCTTCCTCGAGACTATAGCTGTGCCCCCCCTAATAGTGGTGGCCCTTAGCACGCCGCTTATACTCCACTTTGGCTGGAAGTGGTTCTGGGAGAACTCCGTAGTAGGCGCGCTCAAGTGGCACACCACCAGCAGGCCAGCGGGCCCTCCCGTTTCCTCTCCCGGGGGATGGCTCGTTAATGCGAACCCCTTCTACTTCGACTACGACACACTCATAGGTGGTGTCACCAATAGTGTTCTCCAGGTCACAGCGCTCGTGCTCGGTGGTGCAACCATAATATACTCCTTCTGGAGGAGCTCGTGGCCGGCAGCCGGCTCTTACACGTACTACTCAATAATAGGCATGTATCTCCTCCTCTCGCACCTATACATCTTCCACATACCAGGGCTACACGGCAACACAACGCTCTACAGCTTCTACGCAGTCCAGCTGGCCCCCTCGGCAGCGGCTACTTATGGCGACTTAGTAGCCTCCCACGCTGGGGGAGACGTTGAGGCTAGCGCTCCTACAACCCGGTTCTAGCGGTGTAGAAGAGTTCATAGACTCCATCCCCAGGGTTGACTTGCTGATTCTACCCGAAAACTGGGCCTCCAGTAGGCCCTTAGATGCGGAGGAGTACATTCAACAGGCTCTAGACTTGGCTCGGAGGGTTAATGCCCACGTACTGGCTGGCACCCAGTACGTGCGCCCTAAGAGTGGGGCTAAACCCGTGAGCTTAGGGGTACTCGTATCGCCGAGGGGTGAGGTTAGGGTTGCCTGTGAGAAGCTCTTCCCCTCGGGGAGCGTCGGGGAGAGGGGGCTGCTGGAGAGGGGTAGGCTCGCTGACGTACTAGAAGTCGGCGGCGTCAGGGTGGCTTGTATAGCCTGTGTTGACATATACTACCCGGAGGTTGCGAGGTACTACAGCCTCCGAGGAGCCCAAGTCCTAGTAAACCCGGCGAGTATACCGGCAAATAGGGTCCACTCCTGGGGTTCTGTCCTCTCAGCAAGGGCATCCGAGAACTCAGTCTACGTTATCGGGGTAAACAAGGTGGGAACCCCTTATCCAGATGGTCGGTTAACCGGGGGGTATAGCTCCATCTACACTCCCGAGGGCGAGTTCTACGCGGGCCTCGGCCCCTACCCGGCCCTACTCACCGCAGAAATAGACCCCGACCTAATCAGCAAGGTGAGGTCTAGGAGAATGTTTATAGCTGACGCAGCAAAGCTTGACTCAGAAGGGTTCTACTCCTGGAGGATCCTAGACGAAGTAGAGTTATAGCCTGGAATTCGAGTGTGCGCCCCGGCCTCGGGCGAAGGATATATTCTTCACCCTACAAGAGCCTGTAAGGTGCCTGACTTGGCGCTCAGAGGCCTAAAACTCCTCTACATAGTCCTAGACGGGGCCCCCGACGGCCCATCGCCACGGCGTGCTCTTGACGAGGCGCGTAAGCCGAACCTGGATGCGCTAGCGGGGAACGCTCTCTGCTACAGGGTCTACACCATAGGTAGGGGTGTCGCCCCTGAGAGTGACTCTGCAGTCATAAGCCTATTGGGGTACGACCCCAACAAGTACTACACTGGACGGGGGCCCCTAGAGGCGCTGGGAGCCGGCATAGAGTTTAGAGAGGGACAGGTGGCGTTCAGGGCTAACTTCGCAACCATAGACCCTAAGACTAGGAGGATCCTGGATAGAAGAGTGGGCAGGTCTCTCACAAGCTCTGAGGCCAGGGAGCTGGCGAAGGCGCTGGACGGCATGACGCTCGCTGGGGGAGAGGCGCGCGCGATCTTTAAAGCAACTGTAGGCCATCGAGCGGTCCTAGTACTGGAGCACTCTAGATCCAGGCTGAGCGCCGCCGTCTCCAACAGTGATCCCGCATATGCTAGGATGGGATACATATCAGTAGCGCTCAAAGACTACGAACCCTATATAGCCAAGATCGAGCCTCTAGAGGACACCCCAGAGGCCCGGTTGACAGCTGAGCTCGCCAATGAGTTCAGCGAGAGAGCCATTAAAATACTGGAGGAGCACCCAGTCAACGTGGCTAGGGTTGAGAGGGGGCTGCTACCCGCGAACGCCGTGTTACTCAGGGATGCCGGGGACAGACTACCACCTGTAAGGCCTTTCACGGAGGTTCACGGGTTCAAGATGGCTAGCATAGTCGAGATGCCCGTAGAGAGGGGAGTCGCTAGGGCCCTGGGTATAGACGACTTCCCAGTCGATGTGGAGGGTAGGAGTAGGGGGGAGCTGCTCGAGGAGGAGGCTAGGCTAGCTCTGGACCTCATATACAACAAAGGCTATGACGGCGTCTATGTCCACCTCAAGGGACCCGACGAACCCGGGCACGACGGCGACCTAGAGGGTAAGATAAAGGCTATAGAGGAGATAGATAAACACTTCTTCGGCCTTGTAACGCCGAGAATCGAGAGGAGGAACACTATAGTCGTCGTCACATCAGACCACGCGACCCCCTGGAGCATGAGAGCCCACAGCTCAGACCCCGTCCCATTAATGGTATCTCACCCAAGCCTGCCGGAGGGCCCCCGTAGGTTCACGGAGACCGAGTGCCTCAAACAGGCAATCGACACTATAGAAGGCGCTTATAATATAATCCCACTCATAAGGAGCATCGCCTCGAAGCTTGCCGGCCTAGAGAGGTGACGTGGAGCGGTCGGAGCTCAAACCGGCCTCTCATCCCCGCTAGAGTCGAAGCCGGTCCACCCACTTCATCCCGCCAGCCCCACCTGGGAGTGGGGGATGCTAATAGGGCCTCTAGAGGCGACCAGTCTAACCCCGGTATCACGGGGTCGCCCTCAGGGAATGGGGGCTTTCTAGCACTTTTTGTTGGGGGGCGTATTGTCCACCGTGAAGAGGTATGAGGGCCAACTTGTGCTGACCACCGGGTTCCTACTGCTAGTCCAGACTATGGCTGCCCTACTGGCTTCGGCCCTCGACTTCCTAGCACTTAGGGCGCCAGAGACCTTGCCCTCGATTGTACTTGACCTCTCCCTAACCCTCATACTGATACTAACGTTGTGGAGGACCCCAAGTAACGGCCCTCCACTTCTACCCGCGGTGCCGGCGGTAATCCCTGCGCTGGCGGTCTATAGCGTAGTGGGTCACTCAGCTATTACAGAGGCTATGGTATTGATATCGGGTATCTCTAGACTATACCTCGCAGTGGCCTCGCTCTCATTAATCGTAGCGTATTGGAGGGGCATCTCTCTAGGCTCGGATTCCACGCTCATACAACTAGCCATAGTGGCAGCTCTAGTGGTGCTCTCCGGCGCGGTCCTCACATACATGGTCGAATCAAGGGATCCCAGGAGCCCCATTAAGAGTCTGGGGGAGGCCATTTGGTGGGCCTTAGAGACCGCGACAACCGTTGGCTACGGCGACGTCGTGCCCGTCACGGCTGCTGGCCGTATCATAGCATCACTCCTAATGATATTCGGGATAGGGAGCCTCGGTATTTTCATTTCAGATATGGCCGCTAGGATAGTAAAGCTGGCGCTGCTCGGCATCGAGGGAGGCTCCATTGTGGATCGAGAGAAGGCTCGCATAATCCGCCGCTTATCAAGGCTTGAAGAGCTCAGCGACGCCGAGTTAGAGCTACTAATAAGCAAGCTTAGGTTGATACACGCCATAACCAGGGGTGCGGGTAATATAGACCTACTGGAGCTCATCGATAATGAATCCCCGGTGGAGGCAACGGCCTGACCCCGTCACGGTGGGATGGCTGTCCTCCTCAAAGGCCAAGAGTCTTATACTCCCACTAGCTCCTCTAAAGAATGGCGTGGGGTGGTGTGCGAGTGCCCACGGCTATAGTGATGATAAACGTTGACATAGGTAAGGAGAATGAAGTGGCCGAAAAGCTCCTAGAGCTCCCCCTAGTAAAGGATGTATACGTCGTATACGGCATACACGATATCGTAGCCGTCGTAGAGGCTTCCTCGATGGACGAGCTACGCTCTACAATAACTGATAAGATTAGGAAGCTCGATGGAGTAAAGTCCACTATGACCTCCATAGTCGTCATGCATAAGAGGAGGGAGTAGAGAGCGCGTGACCGAAAAGCTCCTAGCATCAATATCTTTCGACGACATCGATTCTAGGCTCTGGGGTTGCACAACACACCTAGCCGGGCTTTTCCTCGTTCGACTCTCAAAGCTGCCTAGGGTAGAGCTGGCCGACTACCCACTCCTCGTTAGGCTGAACCCAGCGATACCTTGGAAGACACGGGGCAACGCTGCGGTGGTAATAAGGGTATACGTTGATGGCGAGGACCCATTCAAGAGTGTATGCGAGGAGGCATGGTCCCTCGTAGGCGAATACACCTCCCCGCGCGTCGGGGAGCCCGTGAAGAAGCCTGGCATAGCATGCATGCTAGGCGAGGCATGGCGCTCTGGGAGGCTTAGGGCCCTCTATAACAGGGCCCTCAGAGATGTAGTTGTACTTGATTACGCTAGAATCACCGCCGAGAAGGCCGGAGTAAATATCAGGGGGGGTAGGGGGGTCATAGGGGCTACAGCGGCCCTAGCAGCCCTCCCCCCGGGGGAGCCCTCCACCTTCGAGCTCGTAGCCTACAGGCAGCCGGGACTCTGGGGAGGGCCCCGCTGCATCGACCACGAATCCGCGGCTAGGCTGGAGTCCAAGCTGCCCCCCTGCGTGTTCAACAACTTCGACCCAGTCAGGGGGAGGCTCACCGCTGCCCCCGGGGGCCCAGACCCCGTGCTAGCGGGGTTCAGGGGTACATGCCCTAGGCACCTGGCCTCCTATTCGGAGGTCTTATGCGAGGAGCCGCATTTCTGGGTGCTCTACAGGAGCAACCAACACACAGACGCGCACGCCGGGGAATTGGGTGCCCCCCGCCCCTACAAGAGCGGCACCATAGAAGCTAGAGTATCCAACACGCCCCGAGTAGAGCATGGAGGCCACGTACTCGTCCCCATAATAATTGAGCCACTAGGCCAGCAAGCACTCCTCGCCGTCTACAGGGAATCAGGATATCTTAACAGGGTAGCACGCCTACTACAGGCTGGGGATCGAGTAAGAGCACTTGTCAACGTGAGACCCTACGGGAGCACTCAGCTACCCATTATGACTGTAGAGAAACTCTGGGTACTCAGAGTTAGCGACCGCTACACGCTAAGAGCTCCTAGGTGCCCGAAATGCGGGCATCGCATGAAGAGCCTCGGGCGGGGCAGGGGATACAGGTGCCCCAAGTGCGGGTACACCTTAATGACTGGTCCTATCAGGGTGAGGATCCCGCGCATGCTAGCCCCTGGTGTCTACACGCCAGGGCCGGGTCGCCTGAGGCACTTGACCGCTCCATGGCCCGAGCCCACATACTTTAGAGGCGGATACACGCCCTCGTGGGGGGAGATACTCTCAACTACATCTAACCCCCCGGTTTCAGACCCCCCAGCTTCCAGTGGATCCCACCACCGCGCATAGACTAGGGGGATCCGCCCCCTCACTTCCAGTGGAGGCTGCTACTAGAGGAGAGAGTCAAGATGCTAGCATTACTTAATCTAAGCGGTCTCTACCTTGAAGCTCTCTACGCTGAGTTTGTTACACTCTCTTATAGATATAGTTTGGCTAATGTAACAGCGTCGACTGCATAGGAGGACTCTATACTCTACAGCCTACAGAACACTCCAGTAGAAACTAAGGGGTGCCCATCCCCCCACTGAAGACGCTAGGCGACCCCTCGGCTTCCAGTGGATCCCACTGAGGCGCAGACTGAGCCCTTGAAGGGGGGCGGAATAGCACACATGAGCCCACCCTATGCACACCTCGACGATAATCCGGTAAATGATACGAGTGAATAAATGTAAACTCCCCTCTCCACCATATCTAGTGGTGCAGGGGGTCTCTCGAGGGTGCTCATAGAGCTAAGGTTCCACGGTAGAGGTGGGCAGGGCGCTGTTACCGCCGCTAATATACTTGCGTCAGCCGCGGTTCTAGAGGGTAAATACGCACAGGCGTTCCCCTACTTTGGAGCTGAGAGGAGAGGAGCTCCAGTAGAGGCGTATGCTAGGATAAGTGATAGGCCCATACAGCGTCATAGCCAGGTCAGGGAACCAGATATAGTGGTTATATTGGATCCGGAGATACCTAAGCTAGTCGATGTCACAAGAGGGCTTAAGCCCGATGGGGTGATTGTCTTCAACGGGGTTAACTCACCGGTTGAAGGTGGTTCCTGGAGAGCTTGGTGCGTTAACGCCACTAAGATAGCGAGGGAGCTGGGCCTAGTGGTCAGCGGGTGGCCCGTTGTCAACACTGCCATGCTCGGAGCCCTAGTGAGAGCCACGGGGCTCCTGAAGCTGGAGAGTGTGGAGAAGGCTATACTGGAGTATTTCTCCGGCAAGGGTGAGATAGGTAAGTTGAACGCCCTAGCCGCTCGGAGGGCGTATGAGGAGGCCTCCGCGTGTTCTGGTTGAGGTGATTCGTAATGGTGGAGTCCCAGGTTCAAGCTGGCGGTTCAAGTCTTCGAGGCCCGGGGCCTCTAGTTGAGCCCCCGCAGGGCTTCTTCATGGCCCCGGTCTCCCATCCAGCCCCCGGAGCCTCGGGGAAGACGGGGACGTGGCGTGACTACAGGCCCGTTATTGATGAGGAGAAGTGTGTGAAGTGCCTCCTCTGCTGGCTCTACTGTCCCGAGGACACTATCCTGAGGAGGGAGGATGACATGGTTTACGTTGACTATGAATACTGTAAGGGCTGCGGCATATGCGCTAGCGTGTGCCCAGTCAACGCCATAAAGATGGTGCCCGAGAGGGGTGGGTGAAATGCCTGTTATGACCCTCACCGGGAACTACGCGGTGGCATACGCTGTTAAACTTGCGCGTGTCCAGGTCATATCTGCTTATCCGATAACGCCGCAGACTACTATAGTCGAGAAGCTCTCGGAGATGGTTGATACCGGGGAGTTAAAGGCTAAGATGATAAGGGTGGAGAGTGAGCATGCCGCGCTCGCCGCGGTATTCGGCGCCGCAAGTGCTGGTGCCAGGGCATTCACAGCTACCTCAAGCCACGGCCTCCTATACATGCACGAGGTCGTCTGGTGGGCAGCGGCATCCAGGATACCACTCGTCATGGCTGTCGTAGCGAGGGCTATAGGGCCCCCCTGGAACATACACGTCGATCATCAGGACATATTTGATCAGAGGGATAGTGGATGGATAATAAGCGTAGCACAGGAGAACCAGGAGGTGTTGGATCTCACACTGCAAGCCTTCAGGATAAGCGAGGATCCCAGAGTATACCTACCGGTAATGGTGGGTCTAGACGGCTTCATCCTATCGCATACAATGGCTCCCGTGGATGTACCCGATCAGAGCGAGGTCGATG
>JALSQM010000124.1 GCA_026985385.1 Acidilobaceae archaeon
GGTCGACGAAGCCCTGGGAACCAGCTACCATGAGAGGGTCACCCGGTACTATGAGATGGTTGCCTCGAAGGACCTAGCGTTGGCCGTGGCTCAGACCGACGTTAAGGGTGACAGGAGCAGGAGGCCTCATCAGCAGGATGATCCCGACATGTACCTACGCATAGTAGAGAGGACTAAGGACGGCATCTACGTCCAGGGGGCTAAGGCCCACACTACCCAGTCGATAGCGGCTAACGAGATAATAGTTCTCCCGACCCGCGCGATGACGGAAAACGATAGAGACTACGCTGTAGCATTCGCCGTGCCCGCGAATGCTAGGGGGTTGAAGCTAGTCTCGAGGCCGATGAAGGCCGTCGAGAGCGCCCTCAGAGATCCATGGTTCGTTATGGGCAGGATGAACGTTGAGAACGAGACTCTCACAATCTTCGATAACGTCTTCGTGCCCTGGGAGAGGGTCTTCCTGGCCGGCGAGTGGAGGTTCGCTGGCCCCCTAGCAGTGACCTTCCCGATGTACCATAGGTTCACAGCGATAGCGTACAGGGCCGCCATGGCGGACCTCCTTGTAGGCCTGGCGAAGCTCATAGCAGAGTATAATGGAGTAGACGATAAGCCCCATATAAGGAGGGATATAGTGAACATCATAAGGTACAAGGAGACACTCAGGGCCACAGCGATAGCGGCGGCCTACACTTGCCAGGTTGACCCAGCCACGGGTATAGCAGTCCCGAATGTAGTGATGACAAACGTGGGGAAGCTGCATGCCAACGAGGAGTACGTGAACGCGGTAAAGAACCTCGTAGACGTAGCCGGGGGCCTAGCTGCAACTCTCCCCTCGCCACAGGACTTCGAGAACCCCAGCCTCAAGCCGTACCTAGAGAAGTACCTCAAAGCCCGGGGGCCGGCGCTGGAGAGAGCTAGGCTCCTAGCACTCGTGAGAGAGCTAATATCATCGTTCGGGGCACTCTTCACTGTAGCGATGATCCACGCCGAGGGGAGCATAGAGGCTAGTGTGATAGAGCTCTATAGGTCATACAACTACGAGGACAGCAAGAAACTCGCACTCTACGCCGCCGGCATTAGGGAGAGCTTCTAAGGGGCCTCCAGGCCCCGAAGAGCCCCCTACTAGCGATCGGCGGCGTGACCCCCGCCACGATATCCAGCCGAGCATCTGCGGGGAGAGTCGCATTACTGGAGGAGCGACGTCGACGCTGGCCTCCACAGGCTTACCCTTGATCCCCTAGAGCCGAGTCTCGCCTGAAGGAGTGGGAGGCGTAAGCGCGCTCTAGCTATGTACCGGGACGTTTTTGAACCCCATAAAACGTTGGGTCTTCGAGGAGGAGTTTTTAACCCTATGCTAGCCCCAGTTCTTGCTCGCGCTTCCTCTTCTCCTCCGCTAGTTTCTCCACCGTTTCAACTATCTCCTTGAGGCTTGTGCCGGGTAGGAATACCTTCCTTACACCCATCTTTAGCAGTGGCTCCACATCCGGTATGGGTATGGTGCCTCCGAGCACTACTGGTATGTCGTCGGCCCCGGCCTCCTTGAGTTTCTCCATGAGCTTCTTCATGTGGTGCATGTGGGCCCCACTGAGTATGCTTACTCCGATTACGTCGACGTCCTCCTGTATTGCAGCCGCCACCACCTGCTCTGGCGTCTGCCTTATACCCGTGTAGACCACCTCGAAGCCAGCGTCCTTCAGGGCCCTAGCTACTACTTTGGCCCCCCTGTCGTGGCCGTCTATGCCTAGCTTCGCAACGAGTACCTTGTAGCGGCCCCTCCTCTCCAGCCTCTCCAGGGGGCTCTCGCTCTTGGCCCTGCTGCTAGTAGATTGGGGGCTCGACATATACTCCATACACCTCCTTCAGCGTATTCATTATCTCTCCCAGCGTGGCGTACGCCTTAGCGGCCTTGAGGACGTAGGGCATTATGTTCTCCCCCCTCTCAGCTGCCCTCCTTAGCTCGTCGAGGCTCCTCTTCCACCTCTCCTGATCCCTGTGCTCGCGGACCCACTTCACCCTCTTCTTCTGCCTCTCCTCTATCTCCTCCTGGTCGAACTCTAGGAGTGGGACCTTCCTTATCTCCTCTACCTCCTCGTCGACGAATATGTTGACTCCGACTATGAACTTCCTCCTCTCCTCGACGTCCCTCTGGAACTTGTAGCTCGTCTCAGTTATCTCCCTCTGCGGGTAGCCCTTCTTCACGGCCTCCAGCATGCCCCCCATCCTCTCTATCCTGTCGATGTATTTCCACGCCCTCTCCTCTATCTCATCCGTCAGCCACTCGACGTAGTAGCTCCCACCGCAGGGGTCTATGGTGTCGGCCACTCCGGTCTCGTAGGCCAGTATCTGCTGCGTCCTAAGCGCTATCTTAGCGGCGAACTCGCTCGGCACCCTGAAGGGCTCGTCGAAGCTGTTCGTGTGGAGGCTCTGGGTGCCCCCCAGCACCGCTGCTAGGGCCTCGTAGGCGGTTCTCACGATGTTGAGCCACGGCTGCTGGGCCGTCAGGCTGACGCCGGCGGTCTGCGTGTGGAACCTCATCCACCAGCTCCTAGGCTTCTTGGCTCCGAACCACTCCTTCATTATCTTAGCCCACATCCTCCTAGCCGCCCTGAACTTCGCTATCTCCTCGAAGAAGTTGATGTGGCTGTCCCAGAAGAAGCTTAGCCTCGGAGCGAACTCGTCAACGTCGAGGCCCCTAGCTATCAGCTGCCTGACGTACTCTATTCCATCGGCTATAGTGAAGGCGACCTCCTGCACGGCGTCGGCGCCAGCCTCCCTTATGTGGTAGCCGCTTATGCTTATAGGGTTCCACTTTGGTATGTGCTTGACGCTCCACTCGATTAGATCCATCGCGATCTTCACGGCGGGCTCTGGCGGGAAGACATAGCTCTTCTGAGCTATAAACTCCTTGAGGGGGTCATTCTGAGTGGTGCCACCTATCTTCTCGTAGGGCACGCCCTGCTTCTCCGCAACGGCAACGTAGAAGCTTAGGAGCACGGGGGCAGGCGGGTTTATAGTCATGTTAGTGGTGACCTCGCCCATGTTTATCCCATCAAATATTATCTCCATATCCTTGAGGGTGGGGACGCTAACACCCACTATCCCGACCTCGCCCTCAGCCATGGGGTCGTCTGGGTCTATGCCTATCAGGGTGGGGTAGTCGAAGGCGAGGCTGAGGCCCGTCTCGCCGTGTTTTATCAGGAACTTGAGCCTCTGGTTAGTCTCCTCCGGACCCCCGTAGCCGCTGAACATCCTCATAGTCCATATCCTAGCCCTGTACATCGTGGCGTGTATGCCCCTGGTGAAGGGGTACATGCCGGGGAAGCCCAGCTTCTCCATGTAATCGAAGTTCTCTAGGTCGGCTGGAGTGTAGAGTCTTTTGACTGGGATCCCGCTTAGCGTTGTGAACTCCTCGAACCTCTCCGGGAGCCTCTTAAGCCACTGGGGCACTACCTCCTTCTCCCACTTGGCCGCGGCGGATCTAATCTCCTCCACGGCCTCGGGAGAGTAGAGCCTTACCACGGCCGCTCACCCGCCGCGGGCCCTCTCACTTCCCACTCCAAGTGGTTTGAGCAGGCGGTATTATCCACTATATAATCTGGGTACATTACTTGCACGCACGAGGCTGGAGGGGGTGTCCAGGCTCTTGGGGAGTGTGAGGGTTTACAGCCTAGCCCTCGGCAGGGAGGTCGAGGTGCCCGAGAGGCCCTCGAGGATAGTTAGCCTCTCCCCCGCCGTCACGGAGACGCTCTTCCTCATAGGAGCGGGGCCCAGGGTCGTCGGGGTGAGCGTGTTCTGCTCGAAGCCCCCGGAGGTGAGGGGGCTCCCCAAGGTTGGGAGCTACTATAAGGTGAGCTACTCCAAGCTCGACGAGCTCAAGCCCGATCTAATACTAACCACCACAGGGGCCCAGTCGGGGGTTGTGAGGGAGCTGGTGGAGAAGGGCTACACAGTCTACCCCATACCCCTACCCGTGAGCCTCTACGGCGTCCTAGACAACATAATAACTGTCGGCATCGTCACCGGCGAGATAGCGGGCGCCCGGAGGCTGGCGGCCAAGCTCTCATCGAGGCTTCCAAGCCTCCGGGGCAGGCTTGAGGGCGTCAGGCTCTATTATGAGATAGACCTTGGGGGGCCCGTGAGCGCCGGGGCCCACAGCTATATAGAGGATGCGCTCGAGTTCCTAGGAGCTGAGACCCCCTTCTCGGGGACCCGCGAGCCTTGGATAATAAACCCCGACCCAAGCGTAATCAGGGAGTTCGACCCCGACGTAATTGTATACGAGGTGAAGCCCTTCTCCAAGGAGACCCCGGAGAGGGTTAGGAGGAAGTTCGAGGAGAGGGGTCTCGGGGATCTGAGGGCCATCAGGGAGGGGAGGCTGGTGCTCATGCCGCCCGATAGCCTAGCCCACTATGGCCCGAGCCTCGTGGACGCCATGGAGGAGCTATCTAGGAGGGTCAGAGAGGCCCTAGGGGGCGCCTAGGGGGTGGTCTGCGCGTATCTAGAGCTGGACTCGCTAATCCTAGCCCTAGCCGCTCTAGGGGTGGCACTGGCTTGGCTGGCGAGGAGGTGCGGTGGCAGGAGGAGTGGTGGGTCTGTACGGAGGGGTGGGTGAATGTCCTCCTCGAAATGCCCAGCCTCGGGATAGGCCTCCACGGCCACGACGTCCTAGTCAGGCTCTGCGGGAGGTGGAGCCGTGACGGGCTCCTAGTCTATGATATAGACTCGCTTAAGGCCACGCTGGACGAGATCCTCGGCGGCCTGGATAGGTCGAGGCTATCGAAGAAGCTGGGTGGCGAGGCCGCACTCGAGGATCTAGCGAGGCACGTGTGCCGCGAAGCGTTGAGGCACCTGGAGAAGCCGCCCCTGGAGTTGAGGGTCGAGGCTCGCGTGCCAAACGGCTGGGTCGAGCTGTACTGCAGGGGCGGGGCCGGCCCTTAAAAGCCCCCCGGGGAACGGCGGGCGGGGGAGCCCCTCGTGGAGTTAGACCCCGTCACAGAGGCTTTCTACGCCTTCGCAGAGGCTCTAGCCTCGACGCTCGGAGTCGAGAGGGGCGAAGTCGAGAGGCTGATAGTCAAGCCCCCGAGGGAGGAGTATGGGGACTACGGCTTCCCACTCATGCGATACGCCCGGGCTAGGGGTGTGGAGCCCCGGGAGGCAGTGGAGAGGGTCTCGGAGACACTGAGGGAGCGGGGGATTGACTGGGCGTCGATAGAGCTAGCGGGGGGCTTCGCCAACCTGAAGGTTGACGCCGCAAGGGCTGCTGGGAGGCTATTCAAGCTACTCGAGAAGGGCTGGATCCCGGGGCCCCCCAGGGTTGAGGAGCCCCAAGTGATAGTGGTCGAGCACACGAGCGCGAACCCCATACACCCACTCCACATGGGCCACGCCAGGAACAGCGCCCTCGGCGACGCCCTCTCGAGACTCCTCGCCGCGAGGGGTCACAGGGTTAACAGGAGGTTCTACATAAACGACGCAGGCCTCCAAGCCGCCTATGCCGTCCTAGGCTTCAAGATACTAGGGCTCGACCCCCTCGAGGCGGCTGAGAGTGCCGGCGTAAAGCCTGACGAGCTAGTGGGCTGGGTCTACGCTTCCACATACACCGCGGTGGAAGCCGAGGCCGCCAAGAGGAGCGGAGCCCCCAGGGAGAAGCTTGAGGAGCTGGCCCTCCACCTAGCGAGGCTAGAGGAGGCCGAGCCCGTCACGGGGGCCCTCAGCAGGATACTAGACTACATGGCCTCCTCCGAGGACCCAGAGGCCGAGGCAGCCAAGATCCTGAGGGAGGTCGAATTCCGAGTCGAGCCCACGGCCAGCCTTGCTAGGAGGGTAGCCGAGGCGGCCCTCAAGGGTATAAGGGAGACCCTCGAGAGGCTCGGCGTAAGCTTTGATGCATGGGACTGGGAGACAGACCTCCTATGGAGCGGGAGGGTAGCCAGGATCCTCGAGGAGGCCCGTAGGAGCAGGTTCTACACGAGGCATAAGGGGGCCGAGGCACTCGACATACCTAGGATTGTCAGGGAGCTAGTCGAACCCGACCCGGAGGCGAGGGCCTCTATAAAGCTGCCCCGGGGCTTCGAGGTGCCGCCCCTGATACTGACTAGGAGCGATGGCACGACACTCTATACAACGAGGGATCTGGCATACACACTATACAAGTACGAGGTAACTGGGGCTGATAGGGTCATAAACGTTATAGGAGCCGAGCAGAGGCTGCCCCAGCTACAGCTTAGACTCGCCCTCCTGGGCCTCGGGTATAGGAGGGAGGCCCTCAACCTAATCCACTACGACTACGAGATGGTGAACGTCCCCGGGAGGAGGATGAGCAGTAGGAGGGGAATCATAGTAGCCGTCGATGAAATACTAGACGAGGTTAAGGCGAGGGCTGTCGAGGAGGTGAGAGCCAGGAACCCCGGGGCTCCCAGGGAGTGGATCGAGGACGTCGCTGAGAGGATAGCCGTTGGGGCCCTGCGCTTCGCCCTGCTACGCACGAGCGCGCCTAGGCCCATCACGTTCGACCCCGAGAAGGCCCTGGACCTAAAGGAGAATAGCGGCCCCTACCTACAATACACCTACGCCAGGACGGTCGGCATACTCTCCAAGCACGGCCCCATAGACTACGGCTCAGCCGACCCCCGCGAGTGCGCCGAGCCTCCTAGGAGGGGGCTCATGATCGAAGCCTTGAGACTCCCCGTTGTAGCGGCGAGGGCCGCGGACAGCCTTGCACCCGAGGATCTAGCAGTTTTCCTCCTAGGCCTGGCTGATAGGTTTAACTCCTGGTACCAGAAGGAGAGCGTCATACACGACCCGAACCCCGCCTCTAGGGAGTGCAAGGCCGCGCTCGTAGAACTCACAAAGAGGAGCCTCGAGGCGGGCCTCACGCTCCTGGGGATCCCGCTAACGCCTAGAATGTAGGGCGGGGTCTGCAAGGCTCTTAAGCCCCTGCCTTGAGCAGGGCACTACCCCTCGCCCTCTAGGGGATTTAATCCTTCGAGAACGATTGTTCCCTAAGGCGGTGTGCATGGGATCGGCGGCCTATCTCGAGAGGCTTGAGGAGCTGAAGAGGTCTAGGAGGGCAGTCATATTGGCCCACAACTACACTCTACCCGAGGTTCAGGATGCAGCAGACTTCGTTGGAGACAGCCTGGAGCTGGCATTGAAGGCTTCAAAGACGGACGCGGACGTCATAGTACTCGCCGGCGTCAGGTTCATGGCCGAGGTAGCTAAGGCCCTGAACCCGGATCGTATCGTCATACACCCAGAGCCTAGGGCTGGCTGCCCCCTAGCGGACTATGCGAGCCCCCAGAGGCTGCTAGAGGCCAAGGCCGAGCATCCCGGGGCCCCTCTAGTCATATACGTGAACTCTACAGTCGAAGCAAAGGCTGTATCCGACTACGTCGTCACCAGCGCCTCGGCGGTGGAGGCCGTTAGGAGGCTTGACTCGGAGACGATCCTCTTCGCCCCCGACAGGAACCTGGCGGAGTGGGTCCAGGAGAACGTGCCCGATAAGAGGGTTGTGCCCGTACCAAGGGAGGGGCACTGCCCCGTCCACGAGTACCTTGTGACTCCCTACTACCTCGAGAGAGCCCTCAGGGAGCACCCGGGAGCCCATGTCCTAGTGCACCCCGAGGCCCCTAGGGAGGCTAGGAGGATGGCGGAGTTCGTTGGCAGC
>JALSQM010000125.1 GCA_026985385.1 Acidilobaceae archaeon
GCTCTGACCCTCTGGTAAGTTATAGGTGAAGCCCCTGGGCGTGGGGGCCTTCGAGAGCTTCTTTGAGATGTAGATTAGCGTGAGGGGGTCAAGCCTTACCCGGGCCGAGGCGAAGAATACCCCGCTTCTTATCTCGTGGTGCATATCGACTGCTTCGGCGTGTACGCCGAAGGCGCTGGCGTTAGTGAAGAACCCTATCGGGTCGCCCTTAACGATTGTGTATAGGATCTCTGAGGCCCCAGTAATGTTTATGCTCACCCGTCCAGAGGTCGTCATGGCCCATATAGTTACGCCGACTATCTCACCCTTGGCGGGGGTTCTTGTTCCCTGGTAGAGGGAGTCCAGTTTGGGCCCCGCGTATGCAGCCGCTATCCCCGCTATTATTATCGAGAGCCCTATGGCTAGTAGTATCCTCCCCGGCAGGCTCCTAAGGGCGTTCATGGCGGCTCGAACCTCCACTTCATGTAGGCGATATACGCCGCCAGGAATGCAGTCAAGAGCAGGGGGACTAGGAGGTACTGCCACGCCTCCACGGCGATTGAGGGGCTCTGGAGCTTCATCGATACCACCATGTAGAAGCTCATGGCCATCGCTAGTCTATGCAGCAGCTGGGATCCCCTGCTTGCAGCCATTACGTTGAGGAGGAGCGAGACTCCCCCGTAGAGGAAGTAGGCGGCGAGGCTGGCAACCGCCGCCGTTCCCGTGCTCCTGGTGACGAGGGCTATCAACGCGAAGAGCGTCCCTAGGAAAACCAGGTACACGACGAATGAGAGGTATGCTGCAACGTAGGCTGCTATATTTGAGGCGACAACCCCGGGGGCGACAGCCGCTGCCACGACCAGGGGGGCACCGACTAGGAGGAGGACCGGGAAGAGTATACGGCTTAGGTAGAGTGCTAGCGCGACCTCGACCCTGCTTAGGGGGTAGGATAGGTAGACCTGCATTACCCCACTATTCGCTAGGGCTGCCAGGCCAGAGCTCGCCCTCATGGCGAGGTAGAGGCTAACAGCGAATACCACGGCCGGGTCTAGGGCTGCATCCGCTAGCGCCGCTGGGTTCGACACGGGCTGTATAGAGGCTAGAGCCGCCGCTATTCCCGACACTACGAGGAGCATTACATCGAAGGCGGGGGCCCTGAGGCTCTCCGCGGAGTCCAAGGCTATTAGTGCTGGTAGCCTACGCGGCATCACCCCCGCCCCCCAATACCTCCTCGATGCCGGCCTCTACGAAGTCTATGCTGTATATCGGGATGCCCTCTGAGGCCTCGGCCAATGCCTTAAAGAGCCTAGCCTGAGAGCCGTCCTCGAGCCTTACTACCACGCTTAAACCGACTACCCTCGCGTCGAAACCCGAGCTCCTCAGGGCCTCGGCTAGCTCGTTAGTCCTAGGCGTCCTTATCCTGGCGACCCTCCCCACCACAGAGGCTACCTCCTCTATGGAGCCGCTCGCTATAACCCTGCCGGAGGAGAGTATCACTATTCTATCAGCTATTCTAACTATCTCGTGGAGCACGTGCCCCGTGACCAGAAAGGACACCCCCTCATTGCGTGATAGCTCGGCTATCCTGTCGAGTATCCTCACCCTCTCAACGGGGTCGAGGTTCGCTGTGGGCTCGTCCGCTATTATCAGTCTAGGCTCTCCTAGGAGGGCGTGGGCTAGGGCCGCCCTCTGCTTCAGGCCAGCGCTGAGCTCCTGGAACCTCTTATGCTCGTGGCCAGATAGCCCGGCAGCCTCTATCGCCCACTTAACCCTATCCCTAGGCACCCCCATGATATCGGCTGCATAGCCGAGGACCTCCCTTACTGGCAGGCCGCCCGGCATATTCGGCCTCTCAAAGATTACCCCGACCCCCTCACGCGCCCGGGGATCCCTGAAGGGGTCCCTGCCCATGAGTTCCACCACGCCTTCATCCCTCCTCAGCAGCCCCAGCAGTATCCTGATGAGCGTGGTCTTACCCGCCCCATTAGGGCCTACAACGCCCACTATCTCGCCTGTCTCTACGTCTAAGTCCACACCCCTCAGAACCTGGCGTCCACCGAACCTCTTCACTATCCCCCGGGCGCGGAGTATAGCCACTCCTAGCCCCCACCGCCCAGTGGTTCAAAGGGGAATTAAGCCTGGCTTCTAGCCTCCCGGTCTATAGCGAGAGCGACAGCGGCTAACACTGTGGGTGAGGGGTGGGGGATGCCCCGGCTGCCAGCGGATCTAGCGCCCGGAGCCGAGGTCGAGGTGGGCAAGGCCAGGGTAGCGTGGAGCCCCGAGGGGCTGCTGGAGGCCTGCGACCCTCACGGGTGCTCGAGGCTCAAGGTTCCATCTGGCGTGGCGGTTCGCCTGATCCCCACTCCAGCGGTTCAGAGGCTTCTACGTGTAGACTACATCTACGTCGAGTTTGAGAATCCCGTCTACGTCGAGGAGGGGGATAAAGTATGGTTCTATGCTCCGATAGAGTTGAACGTCAGCGTCTCATCCCTTGAAGCGGCTAGGCTCTCCCCGGTGGATGTTAAGTTCACCCTTGTCGGTGATATCGTGGATGGGGTGATATGTAGGTACTATAAGAGCCCTGCAGGCCTTAATGAGGCCCCCGGCAGCCCTCCAGAGGGTTCAGCCGTTGCAGTAGCCTTAGTGGCCAGGGGCTCTGGGATCCTCCGGGGCATGGGGGTGGGAGCGTCCTTCTCAAGGCTTTACATGGACGGTGAGGGCGTGTTATACTATAGCCTTCAGAGGCTCGAGATCGAGGGAGGCGTAGCCTCTCTCAGGCCGACCACGGAGCCCCCGAGGAGGGGCTTGAGGGAGCTTAGTAGGCCGCCTAGGAGGAGGGCGCTCCTCCACCAGGTGCTACAGCCTCTCACATTCGAGGTTGGAGGGTGAGAGCCTTGAAGCTACCAGCGCTCAGGCTAGGCGTCGTGAACGTGCTATCGGCCATCTCAATATTCGTTGCAGGCGTGCTATTCGCCTATCTCATTAGAGCGGTCATGAGGAGGAGCCTGGCACCGAGGATCCCTCCGGGAACCTATAAGCCTCTCGAGAATATAGTGGTGTACTCCATAATAGGTACGAGCGTCGTGCTAGCGCTCTACCCCCTCGGGCTGAATCTATCGAGCCTTGTCGTGGCTGGGGGTCTTGCAAGCCTTGCGGTAGGTCTTGCGGCCCAGAACTCGCTTGGGAACCTCATCAGCGGCATATTCCTGCTCGTAGAGCAGCCCCTCCGCGTCGGGGATCCCGTGACTATAGGCGACGTATCCGGGGTAGTCACTAATATCAGTCTACTCTCCACGACCATACGCACCTGGGACGGGACGCTTGTTAGGATACCAAACAATACAGTGTTTGGGAGCCAGATAGTGAACTACCAGAGAACAAGGGCTAGGAGGGTCGAATTCGTGGTGGGAATCCACTACTCCTCAAGCATAAGTGACGCCATAGACGCGCTAATGAGGCTCATGGAGTCCCACCCCTACTGCCTCGTTAACCCCAAGCCGGAGGTCTTCGTCGAGGAGTACGCGGACTCGAGCGTGAACCTTAGAGTGAGGTGTTGGACGCCTCCTCAGGCGTGGTTCCAGACTAAGGTAGAGTTGCTCACGAAGTTGAAGGACACCCTGGAGAGCGCGGGCATCGAGATACCCTACCCGCAGCTAGACCTCCACATCAGAAGCGCCGAGGCACCGCTGAGGGTTAGCATCGAAGAGGGGGGGCAACCAGCTTAATACCCCTCCCACGCATGTGGGTTTCCTAGGATACCCGGGGAGCCCCGGTCTCGGTGAGGAATGATATGGTGGAGGGGGAGGTCAGGCTGCTACGCGAGCTCCTCGTTGAACTCGAGTCCCTAAGGAACAGGGTACCCGAGAGCGTCGCTGATGGGAGTCTCGAGGAGGCCCTACTCGAGGTCAGCAACTATGTGCCATCGGGCGACCCCCTCATAGCGGGAGTATATAGGAGCCTCTACAGGAACCTAGCCGTCGAGGCTAGGATGCTTGCCCAGCTCGCGGCCGCCATGCGTACTAGGATGGAGAGGGCGGGGACTCCCTACATAACCGGCGTGGACTACCTGCGTAGGAGGTTGGACGAGTTCATAGAGAGGCTGGGGGAGTACGTGATGCATCTCAGCTCAAGCGCTAGACCTAGGCGCGTCTAAAGCTATCCCACCCCACCCTCGGCACCCGCCTACCCCTATAGATGACGCCGACGCCCTCTCCCTCAACCCTCCCTATTATCTCGCATTCTACCCCAGCACTCTTGCAGGAGTCTAACACGCAACCCGCCTGATCGGCGTTGACCGCTAGTAGCATTGTGTAGTCCTCGGCGCTGAGGAGGACGGCGCTCTCTACTCCGCCGTATAGCTCGCTTAGTAACCCGGCCAGCTCCTCGCTCCCGTTAATCGACTCCAGAGCCAGAGTAGCGCCGGAGGCCTCGGCTAGCAGCCAGAGTGTCTCGGACCACCCGTCGCTGTTATCGATGGCGGCGTGGGGGATGCACCCCCTCGCAGCCAGCTCTTCCGGGAGCCTCAGGGGAGGCTTGGGCCTGCGTATATAGTCTAGGACGCGCTTTGGGATCACGCTGGCCAGGCGGGGATCCCTCAGGAGAGCGAGCGCCACAGCCCCATAGCCTAGGGGCCCCGCGCGGACTAGGAGATCGCCCGGCTTAGCGGCCCAGCGGGGGCTCCAGTATAGCTCCTCACCCACAACTGCTACGTCCATCCAGGCGTCGCAGTTGCAAGAGTTAAAGTCGCCCCCAAGCACCAGGGCCCCCATCCAGGAGGCCGCCTCTCCCACCCCACGCGCTATCTCCACGCCCACCTCGGGGCGGGGCACGCCGAGGCTTACAAGCAGGGCTCTAGGCCTCCCACCTGAGGCGGCTACATCGCTCGCCGAGGCAACTGCCGCCTTCCAGCCCCAGTCCCGCCAGGTCATCCAGGGGAGCATGCTCTCGGAGGCCGAGTAGCCGTCTATGCTCGCGAGGAGGCCGCCCCACCTGCAGGCGTCGCTCTCAACGCACTCCCTGGGCACGCCGGACTCCAGCGCAGCCCTTATGGCGGCCTCCCTCTCGCTCACCACCCGCTCTCCCTTAGAGCCCACTCGGCATCCCTCCTAGCCTCGGCTGCTAGGTCTGCTAGCTCGCTGGCGCCAGCGTCTCTGGCCTCCTCCTCGAGATCCCTCAGAATACCCGCTAGGGCTTGTAGGAATAGGTCCTCTGGTAGCCTGTGGGCGCTCTCCACGAGCTCGCGGAGCCTCCCACAGCTGGTTAGTGTGAGGCTCTTACACAACTCTAATAGCTTCTCCAACCCGGCTATAGCCATGGA
Organism: Acidilobaceae archaeon; assembly: GCA_026985385.1. Taxonomy (GTDB): domain Archaea; phylum Thermoproteota; class Thermoprotei_A; order Sulfolobales; family Acidilobaceae; genus Calypsonella. The sequence continues at coordinate 5,297 of JALSQM010000125.1, forward strand.
GCAGGGCCACCCCCCTCCCAGGGAGCCTGCAGGGAGGATAACAGCGTTGCAGGGGGCGGAGAGGCCGGGGTTCACAGGTGTGATAGACTTTCACGTGCATCTACCATGGCGTAGGAGGGATCCCCGAGAGGCTGCTGAATACCTAATTAGGGAGATGGATAGTGCTGGCGTGGCCCGGGCGGTGGTAATCGCCATTGAGCCGAGTATAGCCCTCTTCAAGCGCCACGCGTCCCCTGAGAGGGTGCGGAAGGCGGCTGCAGAGGTGCTAGACTACCTGGTCTACCTCAGGATACCGGGGTTGAGGGAGATACTCTTCTCGCCTGAAGACAGTATAGCGGAGCATGAGAGGATACTACTAGAGCATACGAGGCGGAGCGAGGAGGTACTCGAAGCCGCTAGGCATAGTGGGGGTAGGCTCATACCGGTGGCGAGCTATAACCCCGACTTAGGAGTTGAGGGTGTACTGCGGAAGCTGAAGTCAGGGCGCTACCTCGGCCTCAAGCTCTACCCGACCCTACACTTCTGCACTCCATCCGAGAGGAGGCTAAGACCGATCCTTGACTACCTGGAGGAGGAGGAGATGATACTCATAGTCCACACGGGCTGCGATCCCGGCATATGGGAGTTCCCGGGCCTCTGCGAGGGGGCTAGGCCCAAGAGCCTGGAGTCGATAGCGAGGAAGCATCCCGACCTCGTGATAGTTATCGCCCACATGGGTAGCTATAGTGCGTTAAAGCCGGGCATATTCTTCAGCGAGGCACTAGAGGTCATCGCTAAATACGACAATGTCTACGCTGACACTAGCGCAGTCGACCCCTACCTAGTGGAGGTGGCTGTCGATAGGGTAGGGTATGAAAAGCTCTTGTTTGGCAGTGATTACCCCTACGTGGTTGGGTACACCATGAGGGACGCTGTGGAGGACATTTTAAAGCTCAACATAGAATCTAAGGCCAAGAACGCGATACTGAGGCTTAACGCGGAGAGGCTCCTCCGCAGACTAGGCTGGTGCTAGCGCGGCGGCGCTCTGAGCCTTATCTTGTGCTGTGACACTATCTTCTCCCACTCGGACTTGTTGTAGATGCAGCCGGGGTCGGGTGCTAGGGGGTCACCGAAGTAGGCGTAGGCCCTAGCCCTGCAGCCGCCGCAGACGTACTTGTAGGGGCACTTGCCGCAGAAGCCCTTAAGGAGACTTCTATCCCTCAACTGCTGGAAGAGTGGAGCAGTCTCCCAGATCTCCCTGAACGGCTTCTCCCTAACGTTGCCGACCTTTACCGGTAGGAACACGCAGGGGGTCACGTCTCCGTTGGGCTGGATGGCAGCGTATATCCTGCCAGCGCCGCAGCCGCCGACGAACTCGGCTACAGCGCTTACTATCCTGTTATGACCGACGTAGAAGTGTGTCGGCGCCGACTCGGCTCCCCGGCTCATCTGGAGTACTATTCGCCCGTATTGGGGGGCGGTGCTGACTATCTCCAGCTTCCTCTTCTTCATCTCCTTGTAGATCATCCTAAAGAGCTCCTCCCTCTCCTCGGGGCTGAGGTCTAGCCATGCATTCTCGGCCCCCCTCCCGACGGGCACGAAGTTGAAGAGTATGAGCCTCCTAACCCCTATCTCCTCGGCGAGGTCTATTATGTCGGGTATCTCGTGTAGGTTGAGCTTAGTAACCGTGGTAGCCATGCCGTTGTTAACGCCTAGCTCTACGGCGTTACGCAGCGCCTGAACTGCCTTCTCCCACGCGCCCGGCACCCCCCTGAACTTATCGTGGATCTCAGGCCTGGCGCTGTCAACACTAACCTCCACATACCTGACGCCGAGCTTCACTGCCTTCTCTAGGTTCTCCTTCTTAGCGAACGTGGTCCCGTTGGTGGCTACTGACACGTAGATGCCCCTGTCAGCCAGCTCCTTGACCACCCTATGGAAGTGGGGGTGTATAGTCGGCTCCCCACCGCTGAGGGCCACCATGGCCACTCCAGCCCTGTCTAGCTCGTCGACGAGCCTCAGCTTCTCCTCTAGGGTTAGCTCGTCGGGGGTGGGCTTGTCCGCCCTCTGGTAGCAGTGGATGCACCTGAGGTTGCACATGTTGGTGAAGTTCCATACTATGAGGAAGGGGGCCGGCATCTTCTGGGGAACCGTTACCCCGTAGAGGCCCAGGCCCTCCAGCACCACCGACACGGCCCTACGGAGCGCTGGATCCCTGAAGGCGGACTTAACGTCGTCGAGGTTCCCCCGAAGCACCTTCACGCCCAGCTTTATGGTGTTCCTCAGGAACCAGCTCAGGAACCTCGCGGTGACAGGGCAGCCTGTGACCCGTAGCCCCGCTAGAGCCGCTAGGGAGTG
>JALSQM010000126.1 GCA_026985385.1 Acidilobaceae archaeon
CACGCCGGGCGGGGTGAACCTAGTCACCAGCACCTCGTGGGAGCCGCTCCAGAGTAGTTCGACGCCCGAGCCGCCGATAGGGGTTATCTCCACTATCGAGTCCCAGAAGGTGCCGGGCCTATAGTATACCAGCCACCTGTATCCATCCCAGTAAGCGTTAAGGGCGAGGCCGGCATGACCCCTGGATCTGAGGGCTATACCGAGCCCCCCCTCGAGGGGGGCTATGAGCCCCCAGTACCCCTCCCCGGGGATCCCGGTCATTCCCACAACCCAGGGGAGGCCCTGGGGGCCCACGGTCACCTCCTCCACGGTGGAGTTGGGTAGTGCGTCCCCGAAGTCGATTGTGTACGCTTTCGCCCCGCGGATCTCGAGTAGGGCCGTGGGTGTCACTATGTAGATAGAGCCGCCTATGATTCTCAGAGCCTCGAGGGGCGACGAGTATGAGAGTAGCAAAGCCCTCCCCAGCCCCCCTTTAATGAGTAGGACGAGGATCCCCTCGGGGGCCAGGCCCGCCGCTGCTATGGAGCCTCCGGAGCAGTCGATGACCGAGAAACTGGCATACCTAACACGGGGAACGCTGTAGATGCGGGCCACCCCACCATTACCGGCTCCTAGGTCAGCTATGGCCAGTGCCGGCAGGCCTAGGTAGGAGCCTGCAACCGCTACCCTGGATCCCTCTATACACGCGGCCTGGGCCTGGAAGCCCTTGAGGACGAGCCACCGCGGCCCCCGGGCATCGTAGATTAGTGTATCATACTTGAATCCACTCCTATTCGATGCGACGACTAGGATGCTCCCCCCCTCACAGGCCCCAGCCAGGGGGGTAGAGTTCTCCGGCCAAGGCGACACGACGTAGACTGTGGCTCCCACGCCGGTATTGTAGAGTGCCAGGGCTGAGGAAGCACCCCACGCTATCGGGAAGAGCACGGCGATCAGAGCCAGTAGCCTCCTCGAGATGGGGCAGGGCGGCAAGGCGGTGTTCACCCTCTAAGCAGCCCCCTCAGCCTAGGTATGAGCTCTCCAAGCCGGGCCCCGCGTTCAACACTTACCGCTATGGCGGCCCTACCACTGCCGGTAATGCCCCCCCGGGGACTGGTGGGTATCGCTAGTGAGCCCTCGTAGGTGAAGGTGCTCTCGTCAACCCTGCTAAACCTCCCGCGGAGGGGGCGGAAGCACGTGTAATCCCTGGGGAGGCCTCCGCGTATCCCGGGATCGCCGGGGCGACCCTCGAATACTCCAACCATAGCGTAGGAAGCGTTTACGCAGTACGACTCTATTAAATCGCCTATCTCAACACAGTAAACGGCGGCGTGCGGGCTCTCGAACTCCACGAGGACGCCATTCCTGCAGAGGCCCCGGGCCTCCCGCAGGATCCCCTCCTGCCACAGTAGACTCCTCGCCTCAGTGTAGACCAGGGGAAAACCGGCTGCCCCATAGGCGAGGGCGGCCAGCAGGGAGTATAGACCCGGCAGACCCGCGCCAAGCGCGGCGAGGGCTGCAGTGGTTAGAGCCACAGCCTCTGAGGCTAGGAGAACCCCCAGGATCCCGCGGGGCCTCGGCAGGCCTTAGCACCCCGAGGACTCTACTGGCCTCCCTAGCTTAATACACGTGGGAGCGCAAGCGGCGGCTCGATGAGGGTAAAAAGGGGTTTGAATACAGGGCTCGGGAACGCGGGGAACTCAGGGCCTGGAGGGCTAGGCCTTCCTTATGCCCCAGAGCTTCCTCACAGCAACCTTGACGCCGGCGCTTATGCTGTCTAGTATCTTGGGGTTGAGCTGCATCCTGACCCTCTCCGGGGGCGGCTGTATCTGGCTCAGCTCTATGGCCAGCGCTAGGGCGTGGCTGAGCAGGTTGGTGCTGCCCTTGTACTTCTCGCCTACTATTAGGTCCTCGAAGTACTTGGTCCAGGCGGTGGGATCCCTGCTCCTCCTGACTAGGACTAGGAAGCCGCCTACTGCAGGGCCTATCTCCTGCTTGAGCCTGTAGTACTTGTAGTTGTCGGTTCCACCCTCCTCTGTGACGAAGTCGTGCTTCTTCAGGGCGTCGACCATTACCTTGAATACCTCCTCAGCCTTCTGACCGCCCATCCTTATCAGTGTGGCCTCCCTGGCCTTCTCTGGGATGGCGCTCCTGAACTGTATCACGGGGCCCCTCGCAGTCTTCCTTAGGACTAACTTATACGTCCTCTCCGCGAGTACCTCACTCACACCGCTTCACCCCTCGACTCCGGAGGGTTCCACCCTTACAGGTACACGGCAAGGGTTAAAAATTCTCCGCTTCAACGCTTAAGGCGGAATTATGGCGTGTCACGGCCTCGGGGATTATCGTGTAGAGCCCCGGGGGCGCTTAGAAGGTATTACCACTGATAGCTGGGGGGGACGCTGTCTCGTGGAGAGCTGTGTGTCTTCCCCGAGACCCTGGGTCACTGTATTCGCTACCGTCAGCCTAGACGGTAGACTAGCCCCCCCAGGCGTCGGGGGCTATAAGCTGAGCTGCGCCGAGGACTTCGAGCTGCAGCACAGGCTGAGGGCCGCATACGACGCCGTTGGAGTTGGTGCTAACACCGTCATATTGGATGACCCCAGGCTGACAGTGAGGCTCGTGCCGGGGAGGAACCCAGTCCGCGTGGTCTTCGACTCCTCCCTTAGAGCGCCGCCGATCGCTAGGGTATTCCAGCCCCCAGGGCGTAGGATCCTGGTCACCCGAGGGGGTCATCCACGGAGTCTGCTGGAGCCGTATCTCTCCCGGGGCGTCGAGGTGATTGAAGCCGACGACACAAGACACGCCCTCCTAAAGCTCAGGAGGAGGGGGATCAGGCGCTTACTCATCGAGGGTGGGGGTGCGTTGATCGCCTCCCTCCTGGAGGCGGGGGTCGTAGACGAGGTGAGGGTAACCATAGCGCCTCGGATCCTGGGCAACGGGCCCTCCCTCGCCAGGCTCAGGGAGGGCTTCATGGAAGTAACACTGGCGCTAGTTGAGGTCACCCCCCTCTGCGGGGGCTGGGTGCACCTAGTCTACCGCGTGAGGGAGCCCAAGTGGCCCTGCGCCCTCCCAGGTTAACAGGATGGAGGTTAGAGTCAACAGTAAACAGGGAATGGAGTGCGGGAGCCCGGAATACTCAGTATATTATGCCCTTATACGCCTCCCAGTAGATGGGGCTGCTCTTGATGAACTTGAAGTACTTGGCCCTGTTGTATTTCGCCCCGGGCCCTATGCCTCCGGAGCCGAACTCCTTCTCATAGTCCTCTATGGGTATCTGATACTTGGCCTGTACGTAGTCCCTATAGAGGTCTTCGAGCACGTTGAAGGCGCAGAATGGCACCACCCTGCCGTCGGGCATTAGGTAGTGTATGTTGCAGCGGCGCACGCGTGTGACATCATAGTTGTAGAGGTCCATGAAGTGCATCATCCCTATGAACATGAGCTTGTAGTGTAGCTCTCCTAAGGCGTTGTAGTTACGCTTCACGAACACGTTCCAGAGGAGCTTGGTTATATTCAGATCCTTGGGGATCCTCTTCGTATCCACGAACTTCCTCAAGTCTATGAGGCCCTTGAGGGCCGTGATCTTCTTACTCGCCCCGCTGAGGAGGTCTATCCTCTTCTCGTCTAGCCACTCTATGAAGCCCTCGACATCGAAGAACTCCGTTATAGGTATGAACCTCTTCGGAACACCATCAGCCCCCTTCTCGACAAACACGTAAGTGGCGGCTCCGCACATTGGGTGGTTAGACATGCAGAACTGCTCGGTCCCCGTGTAGGACTCGACGAACTTAGCGAACTTCGCTGCCACGGGTATGGGGAACCATGCCTCTGGGGGTATCTGATAGTCTGTCTGCTCGGCGATGCCGTTTATGGCGTCTGCAATCGTTATCCTGTACCTCTCCCTCTCCCTCTTCTTCATCTGACCCGTTAGGCTCACGGGCTGGAAGTTGACGGCCCTGACTATGTCCATGTGCTTGCCCGCGAACTTGAGTATGAGGCCCATCTCGTGGTCGTTCACGCTCTTTATCAGTGTGGGTACGAGGACTACGCTCGTCATACCAGCCTTCCTGAAGACCTCGAAGGTGAATGGCACCTCCCAGTGGTTCTTCCAGTTAGTCTTGGGTGTGACGCCGTCGAAGCTCATGTAGACCGTGTTAACCCCCGCCTGCCTGAGCGAGCGGGCGTACTCGACAGCCTTCTCGGGATCCTCGAAGTATAATCTGGCGAATTTGATCCCGTTAGTGTTTAATTGCACGTGCCTGACGCCCTCCTCTTTGAGGAGCCTCACTATGTCGACTAGATCCTCCCTCATCGTGGGCTCGCCGCCCGTGATCTGAACGGCCATGGTGACACCTTGCTTCTTCAACTGCCTGATCATGAAGCGTATCTGCTCGAGGCTGGGCTCGTAGACGTAGCCGACTTTCTCGGCGTAGAAGAAGCAGTACCAGCAGCTTAGATCGCATCTATTCGTGACGACGAGGTTAGCCAGGGCCGTATGGTTCTCGTGCATGGCGCATAGACCGCAGTTGAAGGGGCAGGGAGCCGAGAGCTGGACGTAGGGCCTCTTAACGCCCTTACCCGTCTCCTCATACTTCATCATTCTATAGTAGAGCTTTGCATCCCCATAGTAGAGCTCCTCTATCTCGCCGTGATCGGGGCAAACCCTCCTAATCCAGATCTTACCATCCCGCTCGACGATACGTGCGGGGAGTAGCCTCCTACAGTAGGGGCAGAGGCTCGTGGTGATGCCAACATGTTTCTCCCCGGGCTTCAGCTTCGGGAGCTTACCCCCGATGGGTATCCGCTTACCTGCTATCTCGACGTAGACCTCCCCATTGACCCTTACTATCCTGGATGGAGACGGTAGTATAGCGGGCTTCTCGGCAGGACGGCTCCGCGCTACTCCAACAGCCATAGTACCACCGGCTCGCCTAGCAATAAGGTGCGCGGGGATATTTAAAGCGTCTACCTTATCCCCACGGTAGGATAGGGTTGAAGGGCTTCGCCCCCCATATGCGTTTAAGCTAAAACTTCCAGTTCACACCCCCCGTCCAGCTCGGGTGGAGTATATGCTGGAGCGCGCGGCTCAAGTCAGCGTCTCGGAGCTGGCTAGGAGGCTGGCCGCCCTCCTCCGCGAGAGGGCTGACTTCATTGAGAGGCTTGAGGACGCTGTAGCCGAGGTCAAGAGCAGGGATATAGATGAGATACTCAGCAAGTACAAGCTCGTACTACTGTTCTTCACCGCGGGGTGGTGCGGGCCATGTATATCGTTCATGCAGACGTTCAGGGAGGTAGCGGGCCGCCTCGCCCACCCGAAGGTCTTCTACGGCTACGTTGACGTCGATACATCCTACTCCCTAGCCGATAGGTATAACGTGAAGCATATACCGTCAATAGTAATCATAGTCGACGGGAAGCCGGTAGACGTCATTATAGGCTCGATGAGCAGGGAGAAGCTGGAGGAGAAGGTCAAGGCGTACATGAAGGCTGCCGGTCTAGTGGCGTAGCTACTTTAACAGGCCCATATCCCTGAGCTGGGAGAGCACGTACCTTCTTATCTCGTCAAGGCCCGGTAGGGGCTTGGTTATCTTCCCGGACTCCATTACCTTGGAGAGCATGGGCTTAGGCTCCCCTCCCCCCGGGCACTCCGGCTTAGAGCCCCAGGGGGCTACTATCCTGGATCCGTTGGGGCATATGTAGAGCTGCTTGAACCCCGGTAGCTTTCCCCTCTTCGTTACGGGCTCCCACCGCCCATTCCTGTATATCTCAACTATATCCATGCTGAGGTCTATGCTTGGAGCGGCTGAGATCGCTGTTCCAACGCCGAACCCGTCGACTACATCCTTTAGCTCTGCTATCTTGTCCTCGTCTATTCCACCGCTCACTATTATCTTGACGTCCCGCCTCCCCATAAGGTTGAGTGCCCACCTCACCTCCTCAACTATATCCCTCATCCTACCCCTCCTACTGCCGGGCGTGTCGAGCCTCACGCCGACCAGCTTCTCCCCTAGGGTCTCAGCGGCCATCACAGCCTCTATGCGTTCATCGTAGAACGTGTCAACAAGCGCTATGGTCTCGCCGTAGAGCTCGGCGTACCTCTTCCACGCCTCCCTCTGGTCGCCGAAGAGTATTATCAGGGCATGGGGCATAGTACCCCGAGGCTCGAGTCCCAGATACTCGGGGGCCTCAAGGCCGCTGACGGCGTCGACCCCCCCTATGTAGGCTGCCCTATCAGCCGCCGGGGCTACGGCCGGGTGGAGGGCCCTCAGGCCGAAGTATAGCACGATACGGTCGCCCGCCGCCGCCCTCACCCGGGCGGCTTTCGTGGCTATGCTCGACGAGAACCTTAAGACTCCGAGTAGCGCGGTCTCCAGCACCCCAAAGTCGTAGTACCTACCCTCTATCACCATCAGGGGCTCCTTCCTGCGGAATATCGTGCCCTCCGGCACGCTGTAGACGTCGACAGGCCTCCCCTCCAGTATGGCTAGGGCCTCCTCCAGACCCGCGAAGACCGCCCACTCGTAGCCCTTGGGCAGGCTGTAAGCGTGGATCTCCATCCTAACCCTGACATCGCTTAGACCGGCCCTCTCCACGATCCTCCTAGTCCGCTCAAAGTACACGTCCGTTATCCGGCCTGACCGTATCTCGTCGGGGCTGGCAGCATATATTCTGGCCACGCCACGCACCTCCACACTATGGCCCCAACGATTTAGCCCTTAAAACTCGCAAAGCACAGGGTGACTATTCTAAATCTAAGCCCCCCAGTATGTAGTGTTAATAAGAGATTAGAACTACAACCTATATATCTCCCAGCCACATTCTCGCGGGCGAGGAGGGAGCCGGAGGATGCCGATGAAAACGAGGACTGTGCGTGTGAGGGAGATAAGGGGGAAGAAGACCCTTAAGGGGAGGACCTACGAGTACGTCTATTACACGCTACCACTCAACATATACGTGAGGAAGAATGTGATCGAGAAGTGGGGACCGGAATTCGTGGTAGAATCAGACCCTGATAAAGGCATAGTGATAATATATCCGAAGGCGCTAAACAGACAGGAAGTGGTGGAGGAGATTAAGCAATAATGGCGCGGTAGCCACGCGGCATTAAGCCCTCTTTCTTGGCGGCGCCTCAAAACGTGTGTTCCAACGTGCTATCACCACCGAGCCCCTACGCTGCCCCAGCCGATCCCGTGAAACGCTACGCCTAGAACCACGCATGGAGGCGGAATCCTTCCAAGCCTGGCTGCTAGTCGCCTCCACCTCCCCTCTGAGACTCTCCAGCGGGTACGCTGGTTACCCCCAGTGATTTAGGTAGCCCAGAGGGTTTATAGGGGGCCTCGAATCACGTGCTAGTGGGTCGCCTGTAGTGCCCCTGGTGTTCCCTGAGGGGTTCCTCTTTGGCGTGGCCACCTCGGCTCACCAAGTTGAGGGGAACAATAGGAATAACGACTGGTGGGAGTGGGAGGAGAGGGGGAGGGTGCCGTATAGGTCTGGGTTAGCCTGTAATCACTGGGAGCTCTACCCACGCGATATAGAGTTGATGTCAAAGCTTGGCGTCAGGGCCTACAGGTTCTCGGTGGAGTGGAGTAGAATCTACCCTTCCCGGGGCTCAGAGGATCCCTC
>JALSQM010000127.1 GCA_026985385.1 Acidilobaceae archaeon
CATAGCTAATGGCGTGCTAAACCACAACTGCGGAGAGGAGCCCTTGCTGCCGTGGGAGAGCTGTAACCTTGGTAGCATTAACTTGGAGAGGTATGTTGTCGAGGGGGAGGAGGGCCCTGCTATAGACTGGGAGGGGCTAGCAAGGGATGTTAGGGTTGCAGTGAGGCTCATGGATAATGTGATCGACGCCTCTAGGTATCCCCTGCCGCAGTTGGCCGAGGCGGCTAGGAGGGCTAGGAAGATAGGCCTCGGGGTCATGGGATGGGCTAGGATGCTGATAAGGCTCGGCATCCCCTACGACAGCGTTGACGCGGTCTACCTCGCCTGGGCTGTGGCGGAGTGGATAGCGTGGAACGCCTACGATGAGAGTGTGAGGCTGGCCGAGGAGAAGGGGGCCTTCCCAGCCTGGGACCCCACGAGGTATAGGTGGCTCCACGAGACTAGGCCCTTCAAGGATCCCGGGGAGCTCCTGGAGGTGGCTCACCGCGAGAGCGGTGGGAGGGTACCCCTGGAGCCGCCTAGTGATAGGGTTAGGAGGCTGATAGAGTCGAGGCCCCCAACGGACTGGGAGGGGGTTAAGAGGAGGGCTCTTAGGAGTGGGCTGAGGAACGCCGCGCTCCTAAGCATAGCGCCGACGGGTAGTATAAGCATAATCGCCGGTGCGAGCGCCAGCATAGAGCCCCTCTTCGCCCTAGCTTACGTTAGGAGGGTTAGCGTGGGCACGTTCCTGGAGGTGGACCCCCTCTTCATCGAGGAGCTGAGGAGGCTCGAGATAGACGAGCCCGAGGTCATAGAGGAGATAGCTGAGACCGGCAGCGTGGCCCACCTCAAGTGGATACCCAGGAGCCTCAGGAGGCTCTACAGGACGGCCCACGACATAGAGCCCGAGTGGCACCTACTACACCAGGCCGCCTGGCAGGTGTGGGTCGACGCGGCGGTAAGCAAGACAGTCAACCTACGCCACGAGGAGCCCCCCGAGACAGTGTGGAGGGTCTACCTACTCGCCTGGAAGCTCCACCTCAAGGGCACGACCGTCTACAGGGACAGGAGCAAGAGCAGGCAGGTCATATACTTCGGCGTGAAGAAGGAGGCCGAGAAGAAGGCTGCGGAGGCCGGGAAGCCCTCCCCACCAGAGTCGAGGGGAGAGGCCGAGGCCCCCACCGCCGAGGGAGAGGAGCTCAAGCCGGTACTAGTGATAGAGCCCCAGGCCGGCGGGGCCAAGGGAGCCAGGAGGGGGAGCGCGGGGAGCACCGGGGAGGAGGCCCAGGCGCCTAAGGAGGGGGGTCACACCCACAGGATGACCCCCACCCGGGCCAAGCTGAGGCTCGGCACGGGCAAGGTGAGGGAGCTGATAGAGGTTGCAGCCGAGTACGCTGGGGGGTGCCCCACCTGCGATATCTAGAGGGGCCCTTCGCCTCCACCCTTTTCGGCTTGACCGCTAGCCTCCCTAACCAGGCTCCTCACGAGCTCGATAGAAGCCTGTGAGAGCCTCCTAAGCCTCTCATAGGCCTCTATGACCCTGAGCCTCTCCTCCACCGTGAGGTTGAGGCACCTATCAATGACGTCGGGGAGGCCGGGGCCCAGGGCCGGGCTCATGTTGAAGAGGCAGGGGTAGTCGCTGCCCAGGAGCTCTTGGAGCGTTGAGGTGCTACTCACGATCGCGAGC
>JALSQM010000128.1 GCA_026985385.1 Acidilobaceae archaeon
ATGCACCACGAGATAAGAAGCGGGGTATTCTTCGCCTCGGCCCGGGTAAGGCTTGACCCCCTCACGCTAATCTACATCTCAAAGAAGCTCTCGAAGGCCCCCACGCCCAGGGGCTTCACCTATAACCTACCAGAGGGTCAGAGCTTGGTCCTAGTGGTAATCCCTGCCCACTACGGGAGCCCCGTTAAGTACTCCATACACTTCCACGTTACAAGTTACTCGAGGCTCTCGACACCCCAGCTTCTCCTGGCAGGTACAAGTATAGCCGCCCTCGGAGCGGCCTGGATTGCAGTCACTAGAATTAAAACCCCAAGGGGGGCAGGCCTCTAGGCTTGGTGGGAGCATGCCAGTCGAGATACGCGACCTAGAGGAGTTCGTGAAGATAACTGAGAGGGCAGTCGAGTGTAGGGTGAAGAGGTCTAGGAAGAAGGGTGAGGTGAAGGTGAAAGCTAGGACGAAGAGGTACCTCTACACGTATAAGACCACGGAGGATAAGCTCAACGAGGTGCTATCAAAGGTTAAGTGCAAGAAGATAATCGACGTAGACGAGGGCAAGGAGATCAAGGCGCCCCAGGCCTCCTCTTAGGAGGCCCTACCCGGCCTGGGGAGTAACGCCTATGGGGGAGGCCGCCTCCTACGACTACGTAGTAATAGGGGCAGGCCATAACGGGCTGGTTGCAGCCACCATACTCGCCCTGAACGGGGCTGAAGTACTAGTAGTCGATGCAAGGCCCTCACCGGGAGGTGAGGCCTCGGGGGCCTCCTATGGGGGGGCCTGGTATCCACGCATCGCATACGCTCTCGGCCTCATGCCGGAGGATCTCGCAGACCTTATAGGGGTGGACTTGAGGGAGGCGGCGCACTGGCCCGAGCCTTCCTGGGTGGCTATAGTTGATGGGGAGGAGTGGCTTGCATGGTGGAGGGATCCCGGCAAGCTAGAGGATGAGATGAGATCGCACGGCGTAGCGGATGGCTGGCGGGAGTTTAGAAGGGTACTCGAGGGGTTCAGAGTCTGCGCTAGGAGGGAGGGTGTGCTATACACGATCGACCCCCCCAGCCTCGGGGAGGCCGCTGAGAGGCTCGACAAGTGCCTCCAAGGCCTTGGAGGCGCCGTTGAGGAGCCATGGCTAGAGTGGGCTGGGAGCCTTCTGAGCCGCGATATAGCTGAGGCGCTCACGTACCCCGTATTCCTATGGGAGCCCGGGATAGTCAGCCTCTACTTCAACTTAAACCTGGGCATCTGGGGAATAGCGAGGAGGGGCTTCACCGTACTGGCGCACTCCCTGGAGAGGGCTGCTAGGCGCGCGGGGGCCGAGATCCTCTACGGTGTAAGGGCCGTAGTGGAGGTCGACGACACCGGTAGAGCACGGGGCGTTAAAGTGGGTTCGACGAGGCGCTTCATCGGGGCCCGTAGGGGCGTGATAGTGGCTACGAGCATATTGTGCCTACCCCGCCTCCTAGAGCCGGATGTCTACGATAAATTCATAGATAAGAGCGATAGGAGGATCCTAGAGGATCTCTCCCGGGCGGATCTCAGTATAACCAGGGTTAACATGGCGTTTAGAGGGGAGCCTAAGCCGCCCACTCGCCGCCGCCCGCCGCCGATACTGGTCGTTGAATCGAGGGGGCTCTCAGGGGAG
>JALSQM010000129.1 GCA_026985385.1 Acidilobaceae archaeon
TGGGTGAGGTGTTAGTCTCCGGGGGAGTGCCGGCACTAGGAGGGGCGGGTCGTGGAGGACCACTTCTTCACTGGGATCCCTTCTCGGTGGACCGGGCAGGGGCTCCGTCATCCCCGCCTGGGCTGTAGGGTTGGGTGGGGCCTTATTGCGCTTAGCGGCCTTTGAGGACGGTGTTCACCCACTCGGCGAACTCGCTGGCGCTCATCTCGCCGGCCCTATAGGCTGGTGAAGCGCCTCCGCCGGGGAACACTATTATCGAGGGTGTCGGCAGGCCTCCAGCGGCGTTCAGGCCTGCAGCTGATGCAACGTAGTTTATTGCCTCCTCCATCATGGGGTTCGAGAGGCCCATGGAGCCGCTGAATATCACCGCGTATATCCTGGCTCTAACCATGCCTCTAGCCTCTAGTAGGTTGGGCCAGAAGCGCTGGCAGTGGGGGCAGTACTTGTTTAGTATCACAACAACCGAGGGGCCCTTGGTTGCGTTCTCGAGCTCCCCGAGGCTGACGGGGCTCAGGGAGTGGCTCCCGAGTAGGTAGAAGCCGTCCGCGCAGAGGCGCAGGTCGCTTGAGACGAGGGGCTCGCAGAACGATGAGGGGGAGAGCTTCTCCTGCAGGAGGGCGCCCTGCGAGGGCTTGTAGTCTTCGAGGGCCAGCTTGAGGGAGATCCTGCTGGTGAGGTTGCCGGAGTGGAGGGAGGCGGTAGTGTTAACCTCTAGGGCTACCCCGTTAGACTCGTTGTAGACACCCCTAAAGGAGACCTCGTAGCCGGGCCCCCGGGCCTCGCCCTCGTAGACTACAGCCCCCCAGCCCCTCCACGTGGTCCTACCGGTCAGGCTCAACTTGAGGCAGACTCCCCCCAGGGGGGTAACGACGGGCACCACCACATCGCCCGCACCCAGGTAGGCTTTAGGGATGGCTAGGAGCCCGTATGGCACGCTGCCCGTTGAGCTCTTCCCCCCACTCGTGAGGTTAGCGCTGAGAAGGTAGTCGCCCGAGAACCCCGTAACCTCAATGCGCTCAACGTAGCTGGCCCTCGTGAGGTTGAGGGTCCCATTAACGGGGCTCCAGATCGCCCAGCTAATATTGTATTCGAGTACATCACCAGCGTGGAGGCCCAGCTCCACGCTCCCCGGCGTAGCCGAGGATGTTGAGGCGGCCGTAGCAGGCCCCGTAGCCCCCCCGCCACGCCTATGGGCAAGGAGAGCCCCCGCAGAGGCCCCTACAACAATAACTACTACAACAATCGCAAGCGCGAGCCTACCCTGCAAACCCGAGCACCGCCGCTACCCGCCCTCCCAGCCTTAAAATGGGGGAGGAAGCCGCTGGGGCCCTAGCGTCACGCGGGGCAGCGGGGCCTCTAGCCCCCCTTCAGCACCCTCGAGGCTATGAAGTCTAGGAGGACCTCCCTAGCGCCCTCCCCGATGTCTAGGGCCCTCGAGTCCCTCGAAAGCCTCTCGGTCAGGCTCCAGCGCGAGAGGCCCCTACCGCCCATGAGCTGCGTTGCGATCCACGAAGCCCTCTGCGCGAGCCTGGCCCCGAGGACCTTCGCCATAGCCGCCTTGAGGGGGTCAACCCGGCAGTCGGAGGCCTCGGAGGCCGCCTCCCTGATGAGGGCCTCGAGGGCCCTAGCCTCTAGGGCGACCTCGGCCAGCATCCACCTCGGCCCCTGGTAATCGGCGAGGGGCTTCCCGAAGACCTTATGCTCGAGGCTCCACCTAACAGCCGCCTCGAGGGCCCCCTCAGCTATGCCGAGGCCTATCGCGGCGTACCCAAGCCTCCCAAGGTTTATCGCCTCCAGGGCCTCCCTCAGGCCCTTACCCGGGGTCCCCGCCTCCACGGCCTCCGCGGCTCTATACTCGACCCTCGCAACCCCGGCCCCCCTCAGGGTCGTTAGGTCGAGGGGCTCCACCATAATCGAGTCGCTCCTCTCCGCTAGGTAGAGGGTAGGCCCCCCGGGCCCCCTGGCGAGCACCAGGAAGTACCTGGCGTAGAGGGCGTTACTAGTGAACACCTTAACCCCGCTAACGAGGTAGCGCCCCCCGCCGCCCGGCTCCGCCCTAGTCTCTAGGTTACCCAGCACATCAGTGCCGCCGCCCGGCTCCGTTATACTAACAGCCACTATCCCCGGCTCGCCGACGAGGCCCCTAACCCTGCACCAGGCGGTGCCGTGTATCAATATCAAGTGGCCCACCGCCGGCGAGGACCTGCTAGCAAGCCTCACCGCCTCGAGGAGGCTAGCCGGGGATCCCAGGTCGAAGGCCCCCTCCTCCCTGAGCCTCTCCAGGAAGCCGTCTGGAACCCTGTTCTCCCTATCAATAGAGCCCGCTATACCAGGCAGCTCACCTAGGAGTAGACCCCTCAGACCCGCGGGTACACTACCCAACTCGGGCATACAAGCCACGCCCTCGAGACCCACTAGCCGGGCGGTCTACCATTAAACCCTCAGAAGCCCCCAGTATAGACCCCGGGACTGCGGGGGTGCCCGAGCCCGGCCAAAGGGGGCGGGCTCAAGACCCGTTGGCGTAGGCCTGCGTGGGTTCAAATCCCACCCCCCGCACCAATCGCTTCCCTCTCCGGAGAAGGGGCCGCTAGGAGAGCTTAACCTCGGGGACTACCACTTCCTCGACGTTACCTTTGATCGCCTTGCTTATCAGGCAGTACTTGTGGGCCAGCTCTATAAGCCTTGACGCCCTCTTCTCGTCCGCTTCTTCTAGGTGTAGGTTTATGTTAACAATAAACCTCTCAAACTTGAATCCCCCCTCCTCCTCGTCAATTGCTAGTATAGGCTTTACTCTAACATGTAGGCTCCTCATTTTAACCTTCATCCTCTCCGCTATCTCGGCCATAGTAGTTATCCAGCAGGCCGCCAGAGCGGCTGGGAACACCTGCTCAGGCCACGTGACTCCCGGGGGCGCGTTGAAGGGCGGGACTGAGAGGGGGTTGTCGACCTCTATATGGAGGTCGCGGATCCTGACACGTGTGCGGCCGTCGCCAAGCCACTCGGACTCGGCTGCCAATAGCTCTCCGACGGCATCAAAGTCTATCCCATCCTGCAAGGTAGCACCACCACGGCTCGAGCCGGTCGAGGAGGCTAAAGATCCCTGGCAAACAGGCATTAGAGACGGGTGAAACCTGAACTCCAATAAGGGCCGAGCCCGGGTGATACCCTCGTCATATTCCCGCTCAGCCTCCTTCCCCGCGGGGGCCGCGTGATCTCAAGGGTGCCTCCGGTGAGTGGGTCCTCGGCTCTTGAGAGGGGCGTGGCCGGCTTCTCGTTCATAGCGGTCGACGAGTTGGGGGTCCACGTTGCCCCGCCGCTTAGCGCTGTGGAGGAGGAGCGCGTTGAGGGGCTGGTGAGGTTCCTAGTCAAGGTCATAGAGGCCCTGGAGAGGGCGGGTGCTAGGGGTGTGAGGCTCGAGCTAGACTGGGATGGGGGCATGGTGATAGTGAGGAAGGGGAGGGACGGAGTCTACGGGGTCTACGCCAGGCCCCGCTAGCACACCCTCTCCCCGGGCCTGGCAGCCCCGGGATCCCAGGGGGCCAGGGGGACGGGTTTCCCGTCCTCCCCGCATGTGGCTAGGATCATGCCCTGGCTCTCGAGGCCGGCCATCCTCTTGGGTTTAAGGTTCGCGACAACGACGACCATCTTACCCACGAAGTCCTCGGGCTTGTACCACTTAGCGAGCCCCGCCAGTACCTGCCTCCTCTCACCGCCCAGGTCGACGACCAGCCTTATGAGCTTCCTACTCCCCGGGACGGGGCCCGCCTCGACTACCTTGCCGACGCGGAGATCCACCTTCTTGAACTCATCGATGGTTATGTAGCCCTCACCAGACAAGCCCGTCACCAGCCACTCGCAAGGCCTCCAGGAGGGCTTTAAGCACTGGGGAGACAGAGCCCCCTCCTAGGGCTCATGGATCTAGGGAACCACGCCGCCCACGCGGGATCCCTAGCCTACCCCTATTACTCCCCGACTACCCTCAGCCCCCCGGGGGCTATGGGGAGCCCAGGCGACAGTGAGCCCCCGGAGCCCCTGGGGGCCGTGATCTCTTCAGCCTTGTCCGAGCCCTCTCCCTCCTTCCCCCAGGGCATATACTATAGCTATATATATTGGTAACTGTTACTACCTGAAAGCGGTGCCGAGCCTTGCCAGGCGAGATACCTCTCATCGGCGAGAAGTTCCCCGAGATTGAGGTCGTGACCACGCATGGCCCCATGAAGCTGCCGGACGCCTTCAGCGGAAAGTGGTTCGTCCTCTTCAGCCACCCAGCGGACTTCACTCCAGTGTGCACGACCGAGTTCGTAGCGTTCGCTAAGAGGTATGAGGACTTCAAGAAGCTCAACACGGAGCTTATAGGGCTCAGCGTCGACAGCACCTATAGCCACCTGAAGTGGACGGAGTGGATAAAGGAGAAGCTTGGAGTCGAGATACCCTTCCCGATAATAGCGGATCCCCAGGGCTACGTGGCTAAGAAGCTCGGCTTAATACACGCGGAGAGCAGCACCCACACCGTGAGGGCCGTATTCATAGTCGACCCAAAGGGCGTCATAAGGGCCATACTCTACTACCCCCTAGAGCTTGGGAGGCTCATAGACGAGATACTAAGGATGGTCGTCGCCCTACAGACCGCCGACAAGTACGGCGCAGCTATACCGGCTAACTGGCCTAAGAACGAGCTGATAGGGGACAGGATAATAGTGCCCCCCGCAAGCACGGTGAGCGAGATAGAGGACAGGCTCAAGAACTACGAGTGCTTCGACTGGTGGTTCTGCCACAAGGAGGCCGGGAAGGAGGAGGTCGAAACAGCCCTAGCATTCCTCGAGAGGGCTAGTAAAGGCATGACAAGCTAAACACGCACGCCAACACGCCAGTACACAAGCCCATACACAGACAGGCATACCAGTACACCAGCCAGACCCACAGCAGGCTCCACCACAGCAGCCCCACGCCCCAGGGCACCGGTAACACCCGGGGCCCGCAGACACCCGAGAACCCCACGCACTAGCCCGCTAGAGGAACCCAATCCAGAGCCTCTAGGACTGACTGGTAACACCTAGAGGCGCATAGAAAACACGGGGACACCGCAGGTAGTACCCTCAGACCCCCAGAGAGCCGCCTGGAGGATCCGCGAGCCCGCTAGAGGGCGCGCATCTACAGGGGCCCCCTGGCCCCTGTGATACCTCTTTACCTCTTTTTAAAAGAAAATAGGAGTTATAGTTTATTTCGTATATAAAAATAAATCTTTATATAATACGTAATTTTTATGTGAAACTTTTCTGTGGAGGCGCCAAGTAATACCCGCAACCAGACACGAGGCTGGCCTGAGGGCTTCGGTATAGCTAGCCGGCTCCACGCGCCAAGTACCCCCCGGGGCCGGGTGTCACCCGAGGGAGAGCCCCAGGGCCGCGCGCCTGGAGGGGCTCTAAGCGGCTGTTATACCCCCTTCAACCGGCGGGATCCTAACTGTAGCATAACACAACCGGGCCCATGGCGGGTTTTGTGTTAAGCGCCACTTAACACAACCAGGCCGAGCCCCCTCCCGGGGGGCTTAGTTCAACGGTTGGGGCGGCGGTTCTGTATAGCCCTCTCATGTGGTCGTGCTTCTTTCCCCCTGGGGATCCTGGGGCTCCTCGGGTTGGGTGGTGGCTGTGTCTGGCCGTGTCTTCATAGTTGATGGTGTTAGGACTCCTGTGGGTAAGTTCGGTAGGAGCCTCAGGGACGTGCCTGCGGCTAGGCTTGGGGGGTTCGTTATAAGGAAGCTCCTCGAGAGGGTGGGCCTGGATCCCGGGTCCGTCGACTTCGTCGTCATGGGCCACGCTATCAGGGCTGGAACGGGTATGGACACCGCTAGGCAGGCGGCCCTGGCCGCCGGTATACCTAAGGAGGTCGACGCTATGACCGTTGACATGGTGTGCGCTAGTGGTATGGCCTCGATAATCACTGCCGCCCAGTACATCAAGACCGGCGAGTATAGGCTCGTGGTGGCCGGCGGCATGGAGTCCATGAGTCAGGCGCCGTTCCTCATAGACGCCAGGGCTAGGTGGGGGATACGCCACCTCATACTCAGTAGGATGGAGCTGAGGGATGCCATGGTGTTCGAGGGACTCTGGGACATAGTACTGGGTAAGGTGATGGGGGAGGAGGCCGACATGACTGCGAGGCACTTCGGCGCCCCTAGGGAGGAGCTCGACTGGATATCCTATGAGAGCCACATGAGGGCGGCCAGGGCGTGGGACAACGGGTGGATGAAGGACTTCGTCGAGCCATACGAGGAGAATGGGAGGATCCTCCTAGACCAGGACGAGGGCATAAGGAGGGATACGAGCATAGAGAAGCTCTCAAAGCTCCCCCACGTCTTCACACCCGAGGGCCCCCACACCGCTGGGAGCTCCAGCCAGCTAAGCGACGGGGCGGCCGCGGTCCTAGTAGCGGGGGAGGACGCCGTTAAGGAGCTCGGCCTGAAGCCCATAGCCGAGATAAAGGGGTTCGCATACGCCGCCGTCGACACCTGGATGTTCCCATACGCCCCCGTGGAGGCCGTTAGGAAGCTCCTAAAGAAGCTCGGCTGGAGGGCCGAGGACGTGGACTACTGGGAGGACAACGAGGCATTCGCGGTAAACAACTGGCTCTTCCACAAGTTCCTAGGGGTACCCTACGAGAAACTAAACGTCCACGGGGGAGCCATAGCGGTAGGCCACCCACTAGGGATGAGTGGCACAAGAATAACCATAGAGCTGATAAACGTGCTACGCCACCACGGCGGCAAGAGGGGCATAGCAGCCATATGCCACGGACTAGGCGGGGCAGCAGCAATAGCACTAGAGCTAGTCTAGCAACACGAGAAAACATAACAAGCCACACAAACACAAGACAACACGCCCCGGCCGACGCCCGGCTGAGACCCCCGAAGAGGGGCCCCTGAAGCCGGGTCCTCCTGGGCGCCCACCCAAACCAACACAACACACAACCACTAGATACACCAGTAGATAGACGCACAGATACACCAAAGACACGCCAAGCCACACCCAACAAGCCAGAGATACCACAAGAATAACAGAAACACACTCAAACCCACTTTTAAACCCCTCCTTCGAGCCGGTGGATGGATAACTTCCCTTTTCGAACGTTTGTATGTTGTCTTTCTTCCGTGTGGGCGGTTTGGTTTATCATGATTCACAACCTTGGGCTCAGCGGCTATCTCCCTACAGGCTTAACTTTCAACCTACCCCATAATGGTAGGGTGAATGGCTGTGGTTGTTTGGGCGGTTGTCGCTCCGCGGCAAACACTATTTAAACTCGGCTCTACTATGAGAATCTTCACGTCGGCTCTGATGTGCTCCACTCGATTGTCGCTGCTATCCGTTTTGCCCTTGGTTTGTAGATTGGGGG
>JALSQM010000130.1 GCA_026985385.1 Acidilobaceae archaeon
AGCTACTATGGAGGCCTCCCAGACCCCCAGGGGGCCTGGGGCTAGGCGGGGAACCGCTAGGATGGCGTAGGCGCTCGCGGCCTCGTGCATGGCGAATGAGGGGTTGGAGCCGCTCTCGCACGCTGCCTCTAGGGCGGCCTGGTAGCATGGCAGCGCCTTGCCGGCGTCGTGGGCGGCGGCCGCCAGTGTTAGGAGCCATGTTGGCAGAGCGTGCCTCCTAGCCACTACGATCCACTCGCGCCGGTATAGGCTCGACGCTATCACCGCCACCGCGGCGCCGTGGCGGGGGAGCTCCTCGCCGCACCAGGAGCGGGCCTTCAAGGCATCCCCACCCCAGGCTCGTATGCCCCGGGCCTCGAGATGAGCGCGGCCAACCCCGCCATCCTGCTGCAGTTGCCGAGGACCTCGTGGCTCACACTCACGATCTCGGCTTCGAGGTCCTCGGGGTGCCCGCGGCTGCCCTCGGCGTAGTCCAGCCTGAGGGCCGCGTAGCCGCCGTCGAGGCGTAGGAGCCAGTCGCGGGCCCTCCTCTGCGTGTTGGAGAGGCTGGCCAGGACGTAGCGTCCGGCCTCGAGCGCCTCGAGTGCGTCCCGGGCGAGCCCCGCGGGATCCCCCTCAGGGGCGTCGGGGCTCGGGATCACTATCGGGACTAGTGCGTCCCCCCTGAGGGGCTGGCAGAGCTCCCTGTAGACCTCGCTTATCCTGGCGTGCGGCGCGTGCCTGAGTGCTAGCTCCACGAGGCGTCCGTACCTAGAGGGATCTATTGATAGCCCGGCGGAGGAGTCTAGGAGGCCCCTATAGGACTCGGGGACTCGGGGGTTGACCCCCCTACCCGCGAGCTGCTTGTAGGCCTCGGCCGCCCGGGTTCCGTAGAGGTAGACGTCGACACCATCGCAGGCGTGCTTGGGGCTCCTGCAGGCCCTGCCGAGCCTCTGTATGATGCTATCCCACGCCGGGGCCCCCTCGACTACCGGGACATCAGTTATGACCGCGTCAGCGTCTATGTTGACTCCAGCCTCGACGGCGCTCGTGCCCACGACCACCGAGGCGCCCTGGGAGCGCTTCAGGTGCTCCTCCCTATCTGAGACCGTGAGTCTCCCGTGGATGAGGGCCACCCCCTCGCCGCCTAGCCTCTCCGCGAGGGCCTTGTAGTAATCGATGGCCCCCCTCACGGTGGAGGAGGCTAGGAAGACCCTCAGCCCCGATTCCACGAGCCTCGCAGCCACCTCTACTACGTCCTCGAGCGTGGCAGCGGGTATGGGGTAGTAGCGCCACTCAAGGCTTGATGCCCACTCGTAGTAGTCCCCGTCAGCCACGGCCTGGTACCTCACGCCCTCGGGGAGCCACCTGGGCCTCCCGGCGCCCCCGGGGGGAGTTACCTCTAGGTAGACTACCCGAGCCCCGGGTGGGAGTGCTAGCTCCAGGAGGGCCCTCAGGAGCCTAGGCGGCATGGTGGCAGTCTCAACCACCAGGGGGACCCTCATGGTGTAGAGGGAGTAGATCGTGGCAGCCATAGCCGTTGCCGGGGCCTCCCTGCTGGTGAGGGGTAGGTGGGCCTCATCCATTATGGTTATGGAGGAGACTATGTGGGCCCTGGGCACCTCGTAGTGGCCCAGACCCCTCTCACCCACGCTGCTGCGGTAGAGGTTGAATGTGAAGCTGTCCAGAGTCGATACCACGGCGTCCGCGGCGTAGAAGGGTGTCTTACCCGCCAGGGAGAGCCCGTGGGCCTGGTAGCCGATGGAGGCTGGGCCCTTCACCCCCTCCCTGTAGGCCCTGTATGCCTCCTCCACGATGCTCCTCAGGGGTAGGACGTGTATCACCCTCCCGCCCCTGGGGAGGGCGTTGTAGAGTAGGGGGCCGGCCCGGGTCTTGCCATACCCTGTCGGGGCCTCGAAGACTACGACCCCACCACTATACCAGGCCCTCAAAGCCTCTTTGAGGAGGGCCTCTACACCCGGCCTCAAGGCGGGTCACCCCCTCAACGCCTAGCCGTAGAGGGGCCCGCAGGGGGTGGGTGGCCGGGCAGCCGCTGCCTCGGCGGCTAGCCTCGATAGCAGCTGGGCGTCCCAGGCCAGCCCCCTAGCCTCGGGGCTCTCGGCGCCCGAGAGGAGCCTCGCCGCTAGATCCATGGTCCTCGCGGCGGCGTAGGCCTCCTCTACAGGCCTCCTGCATGAAGCAAGCTTGAATGAGGCCTCAAGCATGTAGGCAGAGTACTCGACCAGCAGCCTCCCAGCCTTCTCAACCCTCTCCCTGTCATCCCCCGGGACCCTGAGGCCCCGCCCCCTGGAGGCCAGCCTCTCAGCCGCCACCCTGGAGCGCTCGATCAACCCCTGGAGGCCTGAGGCGCCACCCGCGGCTCCCAGGGCGGCCGCCTCCAGTAGTGAGGCGAGCGCTGCCACCGGCAGCGGATCCGCCCTCTGGAGGGTGGGCCTCCTACCCAGGCTGAACCTGCCGAGTAGGAGGGCGTCTGGGTCGAAGGACGCCAGCCCCCGGGCCCTCAGCTCGGCCGCCCTGAGCGCCGCCAGCAGGGAGGCCAGGGCCTCGGGGATCCCGCCCTCCCAGAGAGGTGATAGCCTTGAGAGCGTGCAGGCTACCTCGGCGTAGTACCTCAGGGTATCCCTGAGGGTGGATGGAGAGGACAGCGCTGCGGCGGCCGCCTCCGGGGTTAGGGTGAGTGAGAGGCTCGAGTCGCCTGCCCTGTAGATGGTGGTTGCGTGGTGGGCCAGCAGGGCTAGGGCCTGGGATGCCGCTGGGAGGTAGAGCCTCTTTGCTACGTCGAACTCCCTCCCAGTGATCCTCGGGCCGCCGAGGCTCTTGGAGAACCTGTAGAACTCCGCCCTAGCCAGCACCAGGGGCTGGACGGGCTTATCCATGGTGGGGCAGGGACTGCATATGGCGTTGGCTAGGTCCTCCGCCAGCTCCCTCAGCTTCAGGGTGCTAGCGCTCCTAGAGCTGCAGAGCATCTTCATGACGCCCTGCAGGTACTCTACATCGTACCTGGCGCTGAAGCCGGGCAGCCTCCTAACCTCAACGTCGGGCCAGTGGTTCGGGGCCTCGAGGCCGCACACGCTAGAGCGGGCTCCCGCCGCCCCGCCGCAGGGCCCCCAGAGGATCTCCCCCACGCCGAGGAGGGCCAGAGCCACGTTCCCCGGGGAGTCATCTACTACTAGCGTGGCCCCCCACGCCGCCTGCTCGAGGGAGGCCCTCCTCTGCCTGTAGGCGGCTAGGGCCCCGGCTAGGGTTAGGGATGCCACCCCAAGCCACAGGCTTGGGGGGAGCAGGGGGATCCTAGTGGCCCCGGACTGCCCCATCACCCGCTCACCCCCCTAGGCAGGGCGGCTACGACCCCGAGGTCGCCGGGCCAGTCGCCGGTGTAGGCGGGCCAGTCGCTCCTCAGATGCAACCTGCAGCCGCTCGGGGGTGGGAGGTAGACGCTGGGGGCCCCAGCCGGGGCTAGGGGGACGGCCAGGCGCAACTCTGGCAGCGTGAAGGGGTCGCTCCTCGTGTAGGCGCGGGGGCTCCTCGGATCCCAGGCGGTCACCTGGCTGTAGCGGCAGCCCCCCGCGGACTCGACGGCCTCCTCTGGGGCGTAGAGGGTAGTCCAGCCCCCCCTAGCCTCGCCGGCCTCGCCCGCCCAGGCCTCCGCCACGTGGACGACCGACTCTCGGGCCCCCAGCCTCTCGATGCCCGCGGCAGCGGCGGCGAGCGCCTCGGGGGTGACACCCTCGTCTCTAACGGTGTCCGAGAACACGGCTACGAACACGGCCTCACCGGCGGGTGAGAGCGCCACCCCGAAGTTCTGGGCCCCGAACCACTGGCCCGGGTTCCTTATGTTACCCGGGGTCTGGTATGGCAGGGTGGAGTACCTGACAACGTCCCTGTGGAGGGCCACGGGGGCCAGCAGCGCCGCCCCCACCCCCAGTAGGTGGCGGGCCAGCCTGTAGGCCTGGGAGTACACCAGGGCCCCCCTCCTCGCTGGGGCTTCGAGCAGGACCTCCGGCCATCCGAGGGCGGCGGCGAGGCCTCTGGCGAGGGCCCCCACGATTGTTGAGGGTGGGGGCACGGGGAGGCTTGGGCCCCCGGCGCTCAGGCCCGGGGGCCTAACGGTGAAGCCCCACGAGAAAAAGAGGCGGGCGTACACGTAGAGGGGCATGGTCCCCACCCCGCTAGCGGCAGCCCGCCTTGGCTAGGTGGTCTAGAGCCGCTAGGACGGCCTCGGAGGCCGTGGGGGCCTCCCTTACCTTGACACCCCCGGCAGCGGCGGGCTTCGAGGCGGTTGAGCGGCTCGCCCTGTAGTAGTGGATCTCTACGAAGGCGTCTCCAGCCACGGGCTTCACAGTCTTCAGGTAGCCTGAGGCCCTCCTGGCCGTGTCCCCTATGTAGTCGTCGTGGTGGCCTGGGGTGGGGTTGAATGGGTAGGGGTGGCTGACCGTTACTACCACGCTCTCCAGCTCGAAGCTGGGGTTGAACCTGGACTTCTTAGCGCCCCATAGCATGCCCTCCACGAGCAGTGCGAGCGCCCTCAGCGCGGCCTCCCTCCTCTTCAGGGCGTCCTCTAGCTCCTCCCAGCCCCCCGCGGCCCTGGTGTAGCAGCCGATGCCGTCTAGGTCTAGGGCTAGGTTTACCGTGTATAGGGCGCTGGCGGTTTCAACGTAGTATATGGCCTGACCCGTCTCCTCGCCCGCCCTACCAGCCGCTCCCAGGGGGTCGTGGCGGACGTGCATCTGCGACTCCACGCCGGAGGCCTTGACGTGGTCTAGCGCCGGTATCATGTAGCCCGCTATGAACCTGCTAGTCCTCTTAACCGGGACCGCGCCCGGGTAGAGGAAGCCCCCCACATCCTCTACAACGCAGTTGGTTATCACCTCCCTCTCGAACTCCTCGTAGAGAGAGGCGGGGCTCTTCTTCTCCTTCAACAGCTCCTGGAGCCTCATAGCGTGGGGGGCCTTGTAGTCCCGGGCGAGCCTCCTAATTATCTCGTCGGCACCGTGCTTCACGAACACGCCCTGCTCGCAGAGGGGGCAGACCGGGAGCCCCATGCCCTTGGCGACACGGGCGAGCAGCTCCTGGTACCCGTGGGCTATACTCTGACCGCTCACGACGGGGACGTACCTGAGCACGTATCCGCTGCCACTCCTCACCACTATAGGCGCCTTCTTGTGCCTAACGAAGTTACCCACACTCTCAGCCATGTTGAGGGCCTCGAGGTTCACGAGGTACCGGGCCGAGACACCCACATACACCACGCACCACCCCCTCAGGCTAGCCCCTCTGGCTGCGCGGGTACGAGAATGCCAGGGCTGCGAGTTGCTTGGCGAGGTCTAGCCCGTCGATCTCGCACTCCTCGAGGCCGTGGAGGATCCTGTAGAACCTGCCCAACTCGTCCTCCCCGGGTATGAGGGGCCTCGTGTGGCAGCAGACCTCGGAGCCTTCCTCCAAGTTGCCCTTCCTCTCGGCTAGCCTCCCCCTGACGCCGTTGCATGGGGCTCCGGGCCCGATCTTCTCGTACTCGAGGCACTCGAACTCCCTGACGTCGCCGTCCAGCTTGAGCTTCAGCATCTCAGCCCTCCTCTCAAGGGCCCTCACGGTCCTGATGGCCTCGTATATCGACTCCTCCACGGCCTCGGGGTTCTGGGCGAACCCTATCCTATCGAGTACATTGTACCTACCCGTCTCCGCGAAGAAGCGGAGCAGGGACACGATGCCCCTGAACCCCGAGGGATCGCAATCCCTCACACTCGGTCACCCCTCGCCTACCCTCTAGGTATAGGTACTAGGGGCGTAATAAGTTTTACGCTATGGTACTCTTATTAGGTTAGTTCTCCATTCTCTAGTTTTAAGCAGCCTATTAACTCCCTAAGACCTGGAACAAGCCTCTTTACCTCGAAGCGCACGGTGAGACGCGGGGGTAGCAGGGGTAATGGGCGGGGGTGAACCAGCGGGGAGGCCCAGCTACGTGCTGGTGGGGGTTCTGGGCTTCGACGAGAAGTTCCTGGCGCGGTGCCTCATGAGGGTCTACGCACGTGGGGGGCTCCGGAGTGTCAGCCTCCTAGTTCCAAGGCCTGTGGACAACTATACTGCCCGGAGGATAGGCGAGGCCAGGGCTAGCCTCGAGAAGATAGCACGAGACTACGCTGGGGCCTCCATAGAGTTTAGGGAGGTTGAGAGGGGCTCGCTCATCCAGGCCTACATGGAGGCTAAGAGGGTCATAGAGGGGGCCCTCGGGGCCGGCAGCGCTGTGGTAGTGTGCCTCAGCGGTGGTATGAGGTACATGCTCCTAGCCCTCCTAGCGGCCGCCCTGGGGGTGCCGCGCGGCTACCCCCGCCTCGAGGAGAGCATCGTGGAGGTGGACCTGGAGAGCGGGGAGGGCCACATCTCGATCCCCCTCAGGGTGCTCAGGTCCATGCCATGCCTCGACCACGACGAGGCCAGGGTCCTCCAGGCCCTAATCGAGGCTGGGAGGGCCACTCTCACTGAGCTGGCCTCCCGGACGGGCCTGGCTAAGAGCACCGTGTGGAACGTGCTCCAGAGGCTCGTGAAGCTGGGGCTCGCCGAGGACCTCGGGAGGCGGAGGGGGTATAGGGCGGCGCTACCTGAGGGGCTCGAGTCTTGAGACCCTTACTAGGAGGGGGATCCTCCTCTCGGGCAGGGCAGGCCCGCTCACCACGGCCTGGCCGGGCTCTAGGTCTGGGAGGAGACCGATCATCTCCTGGCTGGCGCTCTCAACGCTCCTCCTGATGCTCGATAGGTCCTCGGGGTTCGTGACCCTGAGGGCTACCAGGCTTGAGGCCTGGCTGAGGATCCCCGGGTCTATGAAGCCCGGCCTCTGGCTCACCAGGACCAGGCTGAGCCCCCACTTCCTCCCCTCCCTCGCCATCCTCAGGAGCGCCCTGGACGCCTGGCTCTCCGCGCCTGCGGGGGCGAGGTTGTGGGCCTCCTCGACGACTACCAGGGTCTTCCTACCCTCATCGAAGCCCTCCACCGACACCCTGAAGGCCTCCTCGAGCAGCCTCCCAACCAGGGGCGAGGGCTCCCCCCGGCTCGGGGGTGCCAGGTGGACTATGGTGAAGCCCTCGACGGCCCTCCTAACCAGGAGCCTGTACTGGCCGGCGTCGAGCCAGGGGGAGACGGAGCCCGCCACCCTCCTGAGGCCCCTGTAGATGCTTGCGAGCGTCTGGTACTGGTAGCCTAGGAGGTAGCCCCGCGCCGCCCGTGCAACCGAGCCCTTCAGGTACTCACCCCACGAAACCCCGGGAACCGGGTACTCCTCGTCGAGGGCCCTAGCCACGGTCGCGGGATCCTCCGGGTCAGCCCCGGGGTCCCGGGCTAGGATGGGGGCCGCCGCGAGGTTGAGTATAGCCCTCCAGCCTATGTAGCGC
>JALSQM010000131.1 GCA_026985385.1 Acidilobaceae archaeon
TTGTGGAGTATGCCTGCAACCTCCCTTATACCACTCGACCCCTCTATCAGGGGTGCTATCGACTCCAGGCCCCCGAGCCCCCTCGTGTAGGCGGCTGATAGTGCGGCGGCCATTGAGGCTATGCTATCCGCGTCGCCGCCGAGGCTGAGGGCTGCCAGCACCGCCCTGGGCGGGTTGCCCTCGCCCCTCGCGTGGGCGTAGAGGGCTGCTGGCACGCTCTCGTAGCCCGGGGTCCCGTTGCCGAGGGCCTCTACGACCTCCCGGGGTCCGGGATCCTTTTTGATGAGCTCTACTACCTTGTCTAGCCTGGACTTAAACGTGTCGCTGGAGGCGTGGCCCCTCAGCACGCTGGGCAGCTCACGCGGGTTGACACCCTCTAGGGAGTAGTAGACGCCTAGTGCCTGAAGCCTGGCGGCCTCAACGCCTAGTGGGTGTGAGTGGGTGACCGCACACTGCCTCTCGGCCTCCCTCGCCACGGCCCCCGGCCCATCGTCGTGGTAGTAGAGGGGGACCGGGGCGACCCTGATGGCCCCGCCGTTCCCGTAGTTGCCCCCCTCATACACCTCCGCGGAGGCCCTCCTCCACGGGATGCCCCTCCTCAACATCTTAATCACTGCTATGGTCCCGGCCCCGTAGTAGCGTATCTCATCCTCTATAGCGGCTCCACCCGCCAGGTCCTCGGCGAACCTATCCTGATCCAAGCCGCAGTTCACGGCTATGGATCTAGCCAGTATCAGGGTCATCTCTGTGTCATCACTGTAAGCGCAGGCTCCTCCCCTGGACACGCATCTCAAACCCTCGAAGCTCTCCAGCCAAGAGCCCCTCGGGGGGCTCCACTCAAACTCTAGGGGCAGCCCTAGCGCATCCCCAATAGCGACTCCGAGGAGGACCGACTCGAATACATCCCTACCCAGCAATGCTAGACGCCTCAGGGCAGCGCAGGCACCTCACCCCTATTATCCCCTCAAGACGCCCTGGGCCCGCATGGTGGGCGTTGAGTGGAGCTAAGGCCGGGTAAAGCCCCCCTGGAACTTCTTGAGGCAATAGTGTTCAAGAAGCTTGGGAGACCCGACCCAGACGTGCTGGTCGGACCCGCCTACGGCGAGGACGCTGGAGTAGTCAGGCTCCCCGGGGGCCTCGTGCTAGCAGCACACTGCGACCCCATAACAGCCGCCAGCCGCTACGCCGGCTGGCTAGCCGTCAATGTTGCAGCCAACGACGTCGCCGTTAGGGGTGTCAGGCCCCGCTGGCTCCTAGTCCTACTCCTCCTACCGGCGGGTGGGCGGGTGGAGCTACTCGAGGATCTAGCCAGCCAGGCTGGGGAGGCCGCAGACTCCATAGGCGCGACCATTATAGGGGGCCACACCGAGGCAGCCCCAGGCCTACGCCAGCCCCTCATAGCCGTGGCGGCCCTTGGGGTGGGTAGGGGATTCATTAGGACCTCAGGCGCGAGGCCGGGCGACGTCATTATAATGACTAAGACTGCCGCCGTCGAGGGGACGGCGATCCTCGCTACGGACTACGCGAGCGAGCTCGAGCGCCGCGGGGTCCCGCGAGGCCTGATCGAGAGGGCGTCACGGTTCATACGCAGGGTTAGCGTTGTACGGGAGGCGCTCACCCTCGCGGAGAGGGGTCTCGCGGACTCGATGCACGACCCCACGGAAGGAGGGGTCCTGGGCGGCGTTGCCGAGATGGCCTACGCCTCCAACGTCACCATAACAGTCTACGAGAACCGCATACCCGTGGCACCCGAGACCCGGGCTCTAGCGAGGGCAGCGGGCCTCGACCCGCTGAGGCTCATCAGCAGCGGTAGCCTCCTAGCAGCCGTTCCGAGGGGCATGGCCTCGAGGGCCCTCGAGGCCCTCGCCGCCGAGGGCGTGGAGGCAAGCATCATAGGCGAGGTGGAGGACGCCTCGGGGGAGCCGGGGGCCGTTCTCGTGAGGAGCGACGGCTCTCGGGTGATCCTGCCCCGCCAGGTTGAGGATGAGATCTACAGGGTCGCCGAGGCGTGGGGGCTTGGGGGCGGGTAGGGGTACGCTGAGGGGCACACTGCTGCTCCTAGGCACCACAGCCCTCTGGGGGAGCAGCTTCCCGGCCATAAAGTACACGGTCACGCGGATAGGCCCGCTAACCTACGTGTGGATCCGCTCCCTCATCGCTGTGGCCGGCCTAGCCCCCTACGCGGCCTATAGGGCGGCCCGCATCCCCCCGGGGATCCTCCGGCGCTCCCTCCAGGGGGGCCTCGCTACGGGTGTGGCATACGCTCTCGGCCTCTGGCTCCAGGGGTGGGGCACGAGGTACACGACCGCGAGCAACTCAGCCTTCATAACAGGCCTCAACGTGGTGTTCGTCCACCTATACGCCGCCACACGCGGCCAAGGCTACACACCGAGCCTCGCAGCAGCCCTTCTACTATCCATAGCAGGCCTATACCTCCTCACCAGGCCCACCGGAGGCTTCGGCATCGGAGAGGCACTAGTCCTCCTAGGGGCTGTCATGTGGGCGGCCCAAGTCGTGCTAGTCGGGAGGTATGCGGCGGAGAGCGACCCGGCAGCCTTCACCCTAGCAGAGATGACGCCGAGCATCTCACTGGCCCTACCGGCCCTGGCCTTCGAGGGGGCGCCTAGCCTCAGCCCAAAACTGCTCATAGTACTCGCATACCTAGGCCTAGCCTGCGCCGACCTAGCATTCGCCCTCCAGGTGGCAGGCCAGAAGACTGTTCCCCCCGAGGTAGCGGCGCTGATATTCCTCCTGGAACCGGTGTTCGCGGCAGCACTCTCAGCGGCAACGCTGGGGGAGAGGTTCACGCTAGCCCAGTACTGTGGCATGGCGTTGATAATAGCTGGGATAGCAGTTGCAGAGTTATCGTCGCCCATGGAGGGCGGGATAAGCGTTAAATCGAGTTAAGGCTAAATATATTAGGGTTTGCTTATAGTGGGTACTTTTAATTTTTCGATCTAGCCCATGCAGTATTGTTTGTCTCCACTCTCTATAAGGGTGGGAGTAATGTAATTTGAAGTCATTTTAATATAAAATTATTTAAATTATGTAAATATATGTTTAAGCCCTACTCACTTTTTTATCCCGCCTCAGCGTAGTTGACGTTAGGCTCCACGGCCTAGGCGAGCCTCGGTGATAGTATGGCTGAGGTAAAGCTAGCTAGGAAGCTGGGGTTCTGGCACCTCTTCGCGGTATCGGCAGGCGCAGTCCTGGGTAGTGGAATATTCATCGCGCTGTCGAGCTTCGCATCCTCCGGGCCCATGATAGACCTAGCAGTGATAATAGGTGGAATATTCTTCCTACTCTGGATGATAATAGGCGCGGAGTTCTCGGTGGCGATGCCGAAAGCCGCCTCTCTCGAGCTGTGGGCTAGGAGCACGCTAGGCGGCTACGCAGGCTTCCTGATGGGCTTCGGGTACGCCTTCGCGTGGGCCACGTGCGCGGAGGCGTTCGCCTTGGGTATACTGACGCACTACTTCATACCAAGCGTTGACGCGAGGCTCTGGGGGGTCTTCTTCGTCACGCTATTCCTAGTGATAAACCTGTTGGGCGTAGAGTTCAGCGGTAACCTGCAGTTGGCCTTGACGATAGGCCTCATATCGATAATATGGCTCTTCAACATAGCGGGCCTCTTCAAGATAAACCCCGCGAACTGGAGCACCTACCCGCACATAACCGCCGCCGCCCTGGGAGGCGCTATAATAGCTGCGATGTACGCCTACGTGGGCCCACTCCTAGTGGCTACGGCGGCTGAGGAGGCTAAGGATATAAGGGACATGCCGAAGGCGATGATATCATCGACAATATTCATTATAGTCATGTACGCTATCGCCATACTCGTCCTGACAGGCGTCGTGCCCGCTTCAGCGTTCAAGGGGGTGAGCAGCGCTGAGACGCCTGTTCAGACGCCCTTCGTGATCGGCATGAAGAAGATACTGGGGCCTGCGGGCGTGTTCCTTATAGCATTCGCCGCCTGGCTCGCATCGGCTACCGACGTATTAATGGGCAACCTCTACGGGGCCTCAAGGCTCTTCTACGGCATGGCCAAGGACGGCTACCTACCGAAGGCGTTCGCCTACGTGCACCCCAAGACCAGGGTGCCAGTGTGGTCTCTGATACTCGCGGCTGTCTTCAGCTACTTCGTGGCGGCGACCGGGTGGTACTGG
This sequence comes from Acidilobaceae archaeon, assembly GCA_026985385.1. Lineage (GTDB taxonomy): Archaea > Thermoproteota > Thermoprotei_A > Sulfolobales > Acidilobaceae > Calypsonella. The sequence goes on from JALSQM010000131.1 coordinate 4,167, forward strand.
GCCTTCGTCTACGTGGCCACGATAGCATGGGACATCGACTACGTCATACTAGCGCTTGCCGGCTACATGCTTAGGAAGAAGTACCCGCAGCTCCTGAGGATCTGGAAGTATAAGGGCTACCCCGCGATACCACTAATCTCCCTAGCAGGCGCTATAATGGTGCTGCTCCTAGCCTACATACCACAGCTGGGCGGCGATATCAAGTACGTGTGGTTCACGATAGGCTACCTCGCCGTCACCTACCTCTACTGGAAGCTCTACGCCGAGAAGAGGGTGAAACCGTTTAACCCAGATGAGTACATCAAGGCACAGATAGAGGCTATAGAGGAGGCTGAGAGGATAAAGAGGGGGGAGAGAGCCTAAAGGTGATACAATGTTCGGCAGGCTACTCGAAGTAAACCTGAGCACGGGGAAAACCAGGGTTTTTAACGTGGACCTCGACGTTATTAAGGCCTTCATAGGGGGTAAGGGGCTGGGGGCCTACCTACTCTACAAGTTTTTAGAGCCGGGCACAGACCCCCTGAGCCCCTCGAACCCCCTCATGTTCCTCACAGGCCCGCTGACGGGGACTCCATACCCCACGTCGGGCCGTATGGTCGTGGTAACCAAGTCGCCCCTCACAGGCCTCTACCTAGACTCGCATGCGGGGGGCTACTTCGGCTCCGAGCTAAGGATGGCGGGGTACGACGGCGTCATTGTTGTGGGGAGGGCCTCTAGCCCCGTCTACATCTGGATCACCAGCGACTCCATCGAGATACGGGGTGCCGACAGGATCTGGGGGAAGACAGTGAGTGAAACCGTTGACATGCTACGCCACGAGACCCACCCGAGGGCGCACGCGGCAGTCATAGGGCCCGCTGGGGAGAACCTCGTCAAGTTCGCCGGTGTCTTCATAGACAAGGACGACGACCCGTGGAGGGCCGGCATCGCGGCTAGAGGGGGCCCCGGGGCCGTCATGGGATCCAAGAACCTGAAGGGGGTCGTTGTGAAGGCCACTGGGAGGCCTAGGATAGAGTACGCGGATAGGGAGAAGTTCATGGAGGTCGCTAAGAGGGCGATGGATGTGGTTAACACGAATAAGTTCATGAAGATTAGGAAGGCTATTGGCACATCATTCTGGGTGGAGCCCATGAACAGGTTCGGCATACTACCCACCATGAACTTCAGGAGGGGCTATATGGAGAACGCAACGGGCCTCTACGGGGAGTACCTTAGGGCTTTCGTGAAGAGGATAGCCTCCTGCTATAACTGTCCCGTCGCCTGCGGTAAGATCGTTGAGACCGAGGGCGGCGATGTGAAGGTTGAATACGAGGACCTAGCACTCCTCGGGAGCAACTGCCTCATAGATGACGCCGTGAAGGTGGCCAAGTCTCTCAAGGTCGTCAACGAGCTTGGCCTAGACGCTATATCAACGGGTAACGTGGTCGCATTCGCCATGGAGCTCGGGGAGCTTGGCCTACTCGAGGGCGCCCCGAAGTGGGGCGACCTGGAGGGCCAGATAGACCTGATTAAGAAGATAGCGTACCGCGAGGGCATCGGCGACCTGCTAGCCGAGGGGGTGGCGAGGGCCGCTAGGAAGATAGGCGGTAAGGCGGAGGAGGTAGCCATACACGTCAAGGGCCTCGAGCTACCGGGCTACGAGCCCAGGAGCTCCTGGGGCATGGCCCTCGCATACGCCACCTCCGATAGGGGTGGCTGCCACCAGAGGGCCTGGACCACGCGGGCTGAGATAGAGGGGCCGCTAAGGAGGTTCTCCACCGAGGGTGTACCCGAGTTCGTTAAGGACGTCCAGGACGAGAGGGCCGCCGCCTACTCTCTCATCGTGTGCGACTTCATACCCCTATACAACCCCTGGGAGGCCGTCGCCGCCGCGGTTGGTATCGAGTTCGACGAGGAAGACTACCTGAGAGCGGGCGAGAGGATCTGGACCCTCACGAGGCTATTCAACATAAGGGAGGCCGGCATAAGCAGGAAGGACGACACACTGCCGCCCAGGATGTTCAAGGAGCCGCTCCCACTCCCACCTGACGGTAGCATGCACGTGTTGCTCCCGAAGTACCTATTCGATAGGATGCTGGACAGGTACTACAAGCTTAGGAGGTGGGACTGCAACGGGATCCCCACGAGGGGGCTCGTCGAGGATATGGGGCTCCACAGGTTTTTCCCTGATATAATTAGTTATGCCTCGAGTGGGGAGGTGTGTGGGGCTTGAGGGTCTGGAGGATAGGTTTGATAGGCTTTGGTAATGTTGGCCAGGGGTTCGTCCGCATACTCGCACGCAAGGCCGGGGAGCTCGAGCGGAGGTACGGCTTCAGGTTCAAGGTAGTCGGCATAGCGGATCCAGTGAAGGGCTCTGTCTACGATGAGGCAGGGCTGGATCCCGTCAAGCTCATAGAGCTAGTTGATAGCCGGGGCCACATAAAGGACTACCCGGGCGGTAGGAAGGATATTGACAGCTTCTTCCTCTGCCGCAGCCCCGACATAGACATCATAGTTGAGGTCACACCCACGAATGTCGAGACGGGGGAGCCCGGTCTATCCCACATAAGGGAGGCCCTAAGGAATGGTAAGCATGTCGTCACATCGAATAAGGGGCCTATAGCTCTTGCCTACCGCGAGCTCATGGATCTAGCCAGGAGTAAGGGTGTGATGCTGCGCTTCGAGGGCACAGTCCTAAGCGGGACGCCCGCAATAAACCTCGCCCTAGAGGCAATGGCTGGAGTTGACATTGAGAGGATTGAGGGCATAGTTAATGGTACGACGAACTTCATACTAACGAAGATGGAGGAGGGCATGAGCTACGAGGAGGCCCTCCGCGAGGCCCAGAGGCTCGGCTACGCCGAGGCAGACCCCACAGCCGACGTGGAGGGCTATGACGCCGCGGTTAAAGCGGTGATACTAGCCAACACCGTAATGGGCGCCTCTATAACGCTTAGAGACGTCGAGAGGGAGGGTATAACGGGCATCACGAGGGATGACATAGAGAGGGCTAAGAGGGAGGGTAAGAGGATCAAGCTAATTGCGGAGATCAAGCGGGAGGGGGGAAGCGTCAAAGCATCGGTGAAGCCTCGGGCCATAAGCCTGAGCCACCCGCTCGCAAGCGTGATGGGCGTCACTAACGCCCTGACCTTCTATACGGACCACCTG
>JALSQM010000132.1 GCA_026985385.1 Acidilobaceae archaeon
AGAACCTGGAGGCCCTCTCGAGGGGGTAGAGGGCGCTCGGCTTGAGGCCGCCAGTCAAGGCGGGGCCACCGAGCCCTACCATAGCCTCCCAAGGGGATTAATCCACGGGCTCATACCCCCACCTAGACAGTGGGGGATCCACGGGGCCGTGCAGCCCAGGCTTTTAAGGTCTAGGTACATAGTGTCAGTACACTAGCTACATAGAACCCCGCTTCGCTGCTCTTTGGTGGAGTGGATAGTTAATGGAGGAGGCGAGGTTCCTACTGGGCGGCCCGCAGGGTGCAGGCCTGGAGACCGCCGCTCAGGTGTTGACGACGGCTTATGCCGTTAGGGGGTATAGGGTCTACTCTATGAGGGAGTACTTCTCCAACATTAAGGGCCGCCACTCCTACATACTGGTTAGGGTTAACGCGCGGCGCCTACCCCGCGCCCCGAGGGAGGGCCCTGATATCATAGCCGGCCTCGACGCCGAGAGTGTTTTCACGCACTTCACGGAGGCCAGGGAGGGCACCATCCTAGTCTACGACTCGGGGCAGGCGGGGGTGTCCCCCGAGAGGATACCCAGCATGGAGCGCGAGTTGAGGAAGAGGGTGAGGGAGACCCTCAGCCGGGGGGGCTATCCCCCGACCGTGGAGGGCGCAGTCACCTACGCTAGGGACGTGCTGGGGGCTAGGCCCCTACCCCTAGACTTCAGGGGGATCCTGGGAGAGCTCTCCAAGAGGCTCGGGATCCCGGCCTTCAAGGCGAAGAGGTTCGCCAACACAATAATCATAGCGGCCGTCGCTGGGCTGACGGGCCTCGAAGTGGGTGACCTGAGGGAGGGGTTTGAGAGGAGGTTCCCGGGTAGGAGGGATGTGGTAGAGGGCAACACGGCTCTAGTCGAGGTGGTCTACGATGCACTCGGCGATCTAAGGGGGTCCCTGGCCCTAGACGAGCCCCTAGAGCCTCCGGGGGAGTACTTCGTGGTGAGTGGTAACGATGTCGTAGCTATGGGTAAGGTCGTCGGAGGCCTGAGGATCCAGACATACTACCCCATAACCCCGGCCGCCGACGAGAGCTTCATGCTAGAGGCACACGAGAACCTTGATGCCGACGGGTCCAGCCTCGGGGGAGTCGTCGTCTTCCAGACGGAGGACGAGATAGCAGCGATCTCAGCGGCGATAGGCGCCGCGCTCACAGGGGCCAGGGCGGCCACCGCTACGAGCGGGCCCGGCTTCGACCTTATGGTTGAGGCCCTCGGGTGGGCTGGCATGAATGAGGCCCCCGTCGTTGTGACCTACTACCAGAGAGGGGGGCCGAGCACTGGTCTGCCGACTCGGGGGGGACAGCAGGACCTCTACTCGGCCCTCTTCAGCGGGCACGGGGAGTACCCTAGGATAGTCGTGGCCAGCGGCGACCACGAGGAGGCGTTCTACGATGCAGTTAAGGCTCTGAACTGGGCTGAGAGGTACCAGCTCCCAGTCATACACCTCCTCGATAAGTTCCTAGCCAACAGCATAGTGACGCTTGAGCCCCCGAGCCTGGAGGGTGTCAGGATAGATAGGGGGCTCCTCGCCGGGAGCGCGGGCCCCGAGTATAGGAGGTTCGACAAGAGCGGGGGCCCCATAAGCCCCAGGGCCCTCCTGGGCCAGGAGGGCGTTGTTATGTGGTACACCGGGGACGAGCACGACGAGTACGGCCACATAAGCGAGGATCCCGTGAATAGGAGGGAGATGCATAGGGCTAGGATGAGGAAGCTCGAGGTGGCCGCTAGCGAGATCCCTGAGGAGGGTGAGCGCGCGGTCCTCTATGAGGGGGGCAGCGACTTCCTGCTAGTGGGCTGGGGCAGCGTTAAGGGGGCAGCTCTCGAGGCGATCGAGCTCCTCAGGGGCGAGGGCCTCAGGGGCTCCTATCTGCACCTCAGGGTATTCGAGCCCTTCCCATCCAGATACGTGTTAGAGGTGCTTAGATCCTTCGAGGAGGATAGGGTGATAGCTGTGGAGGCCAACTACCTGGCGCAGGCGGCGAGGCTCGTCGCTATGAACACGGGCTACAGGGTGGCTAGGAGGATCCTGAAGTGGACGGGCCGCCCGATCTACGTGGGGGAGCTCTCCAGGGCCATAGTTAGGATTGTTGAGGGCGGCAGCGTGGAGGAGGTGCTTGACTATGGGGCTTAGGCTCGACTATAAGACGGATCTCTGGGTCGACTGGTGCCCTGGATGCGGGAACTTCGGCATACTCACGGCCATGCAGAAGGCTCTGGCGGAGCTGGGCCTCAAGCCCTGGGAGGTAGTCATAGTCTCGGGTATAGGCTGCAGCGGTAAGACCCCCCACTTCATCTACGCCAACGGCGTCCACACCCTGCACGGGAGGGCGATACCCTTCGCCACGGGCGTGAAGCTCGCGAGGCCCGACCTAACCGTGATCGTCGACGGGGGGGACGGCGACCTGCTCGGGATAGGTGCGGGCCACTTCGTCGCGCTTGGGAGGAGGAACCTCGACATAACCGTTATAATACACGACAACCAGGTGTACGGGCTAACCAAGGGTCAGGCGAGCCCCACGCTGCCAGCGGGCGTTAAGACGAAGGCCCTGCCCAAGCCCAACCTGCAGGACGCGGTCAACCCCCTGGCCCTCGCGCTCTCCTCTGGCTACACGTTCGTCGCGAGGGCCTTCGCCATGGACGTGGAGCACCTCAAGGAGATCATAAAGGCGGCCGTCAAGCACAGGGGCTCAGCCCTCATAGACGTCCTCCAGCCCTGCGTCACCTACAACGACCTATACACGACCCCATGGTATAGGAAGCGGGTCTACAAGCTAGAGGATGAGGGGTGGGACCCCGTAGTCAGGGATCCCAGTGAGAGGCCCGTAAAGCTGGCGAGGGCAATCGAGAAGGCCCAGGAGTGGGGCGACAGGATCCCCGTCGGCATATTCTACCAGGACCCGACGAGGGACACGCTCGAGGACAGGATAGCCTCGAGGATACCCTCATACAGGAGCCTCCCACCAGCCCTGCAGAGGATAGACTCGAACGGCACACCCATAGTGGGCGAGCGGGAGCTGAAAGCCATCTTCAGAGACCGCCTGATCCGAGTCAAGAAGCACCACTGAAACCTCACGGTCCCCCGGTGCTGGAGGCGGCTACCCGGGAGTCGCGGGAGGGAGGCTCCACGCGGCGGTTCATGGGGGGCTATTCTCCCGTTTTTGCTAGGAGGTAGGTGAGCTTCGCCAGCGAGTAGAGGTGGGCTAGGGCTGCGAGGGCCCAGAGGGCGGCGTATGGCTGGCCCGCGGCTACGAGTATGGCTAGGAGTAGGAGTCTCACGTCCCTGGAGGCTATCGAGTCTAGGGGGCCGACGCTGGCCGGGTGCACTCCTAGGTCCATCTGCCCCCGGGCGTGGAGGTAGCTCACCATCATATCGCCTGAGAGGGCTGCTAGGGCCGCTAGTAGGAGTGGGATCCCCCGGGCCCCCCAGGCGTGGGCTGCTAAGGCTGTAGCCGCTATTATCAGCAGGTCCGCGTAGCGGTCTAGCATCGTGTCTAGGAAGCCGCCCCTCCTCGTCGCCTGCCCCCGGGCCCTAGCTATCTCGCCGTCGACACCGTCTAGTATGGAGGCGGCCTCTACGAGGATCCCCCCTGCTATCAGGTGGCCGGCTGCTATGAGGGCCGCGGCCGCTAGGGCCGTGGAGAATGATATGAAGGTCGCCTGGTTCGGGGTTATGGGTATCCCCCTCGACACTATGAAGCCGCTTATGAGGCCTGAAACCCTCCTGTTAATGTACCTGGAGACGGGGCCGTCAACCTTCCCCACCGCCTCCACCCCCCATGAGGCCTCTAAGCCTCTCAACAAGCACCCGGGCCCTCCCCCGGGTGGCCTCTCGGAGGTCCCTCGGGGAGTCGATGTCTATCCATAGGCTGCCGGTCACGTCCACGACTCCCACGAGGCCCCTCCGGGCGTTGCAGTTCTTCAGGTCGTTAAGCTCCATGGGCAGGGGGCCGCAGCCCGCGATGGAGGGCCCCCAGCGTAGGAGGTGCACCCCTGTGTCGATGTAGTCGTATCCCTCTAGGGACTTGCCGAACAAGGGGGACCCGCCCCCGACCCTTATCTTAGTGGCCTCCCCGACGTCGGCGAGCCTGGGCCTGGAGTCGCCGGCGACGCAGAGGGGCTCACCGCAGCCCTCTAGGAGCCTCGAGGCTATGACGGGCTCGTATATGTGGTCCCCGACGCTCACGAGGTACACCCCCCTCCCCAGGGCCTCGAGGGCGTCTAGGAGCGTCCAGGCGCTCCCAGCCCACCACCTCCACGACTCGACGGGGTAGACTAGGGGCGCGAGGGGGCAGCCCCTGGCGACGCCCAGGAGCCTCGAGGCCCTCTCCCTCCTAGTGGCTATGAAGGCCTCCCCGACGCCGGCTAGAGCCATGGCCGCTAGGGGGTAGCATATCAGTGGGACACCCGCGACGCGGGCCTCAAGCTTGGAGGCGCCTAGGAGGCCCCGGAGCCTAGAGCCCTCGCCAGCCGCGAGTAAGATGCCCGCGACACCCAACCCCAGCTACACCCCCCGGGAGCCCGGAGGCCCTCGGGGGAGGCCCCTGCGCCTCCACTCGGACAACCACCTCTCCCTCATGGCCTTGACTGCCTCCTCCCACTCCCTCCTGGTGGCGGGCCTGTACTTGGGGGTCTTGGAGCCTGGGAGGCGTAGGAGCCTCCCCCGGGGGCCTGTGGCGAATAGGGTGCAGTAGGTGAGCCTGCACACTATGGGCTTGGCTTCCCTGCCGGCCTCCTCCTCCAGCCTGCAGGTGGCTGTGCGGGGGTTGAAGAACACGCATGACCCCAGGGGGCCGGTGCCGAGCATGTAGACCCTCACGGGGCCCATCCGGGTCTCGACTACCCTGCTCGGCTGCCTCTCCACTATCCTGCGGGCCCAGCGTGGGAGGTAGCGTAGCTCCGTCTCGAGCACGAAGGCCCCGCTCCTGAGGGCGCAGCAGTAGCCGCAGCCCCTGGGGCACTCCATCCTATACGCGTGCCTGAGCTCCTCCTCGCTTATCCTCTCGAAGAGGCCCCACCTATCCACGGGGTCCCTGAAGACCGCCGCCAGGATCCCCCGGCTCGGGAGCCAGTAGACGCCCAGGAGCCTCCTCCTATTCTCCGCGGCGGCCACGAGCAGCTCTACGTCGCCGCTCCAGGTGCCGGGGGGCTGCCTCAGCATGTAGAGGGCCAAGGGAGCCCACACCTAGCCCCGCCGCCTCTCGAGGAAGGCTTTAGCCCTGGCTATGAGGGCCTCGCTCTCGGCTAGCCCAACCAGCTTCTCGGCCAGCGCCAGGGCCCCCCTCTTAGGGCGCCTCACCGCCTCGAGGATGGCCCCTAGGGCCTCTGGCCCGGCCTCCCCGGCGAGGCGTGCGAGCGCCTCAACGGCCCCCCGCGCCTCCTCCACGCTCCCATAGACCCCGGCTATGATGCCGTAGCGCAGCGCCTCCTCGGCGCTCACCCTCTCGGCTGCGAGTGCCAGCCTAGCCTTCACCTGCTCCGGTATCGAGAGCGACGCCAGCACCGGGGGCACCAGGCCCCAGCGGGCCTCGACCCACTGGAGCCAGGAGCCCCTCACGGCATACACTAGATCGGCGGCTACAGCCAGCTCCGCGCCCCCCGCGACCGCGGGGCCGTTGAGCACCGCCACGACGGGCTTGGGGCAGGAGAGCATAGCACCCAGGACCCCCGCCAACGCCTTGAAGGGCCTTGAAGCCTCCCCGGGCCCAGCGGCGGAGGCCACCTCGGCCAGGTCGATGCCGGAGGAGAAGAAGCGCCCCTCACCGGTGAGCGCCACAACCGCGACGTCGCCCCTCCCACAGGACTCCCCGAGGGCCCCCTCAACCGAGGCCAGCGTCGCCGAGTCGAGGCTATTCAGCCTCTCAGGCCTCGAAAGCACGACCCAGTAAACGCCGCCCCCAACCTCGACCCGGACACCAGCCAACACAGCCCACCCGCGAGGCCAACCCAGCGCCGCCCAGGCATATTTACGCCAACAAAAAACCGGCACTCCAGCAGAACACCCTAAACACTGCTCCCACTCAAAGCCCTAGCCTGCACACCGCCTCACAGCATCACCACTCGACCCGCCTAGCCCTAGAAGCCATGAATAGCCCCCTCGAGGCATCTCTCTAGCCCGCTTATCGCTCTCCATGTCGACCCTCATATGCTACACGTTCAGACTATAAATACCTCCACTGGGGCCATGGAGGCGTGGTGCGGAGCCGTGCCAGAGCGGAAGCGGGAGAAGATGGTCTACGTGAGCAAAGACCTGATAGCAATCGAGGACGAGGAATTCATAGAGAAGGTTACCCGACAGAGCACTCGAAGAGGACGCGGCGCCGCGGAACGCCCCTCCTAGCGGCTTCGAGGCCCCGCCGCGCGCACCGCTCAAGGCCTAGCGCTGGGAATGCGGCCCACTCGTGTGTCCAGGATATCTTTGTGTATACATAAAGGAGTACACTGTGGCGGCCTCGAGTGTCGCGTAGCCGAGTACGCCCCAAACCGCTAGGATCCTCGGTGGCGATAGTTGTGGAGAGTCTATGTCCATAGGGGCGTGAGGAAGTTTGAGAGGCGCCATCCGCGATACAAGCATGTAGTGGCAAGAGCGATCGAGGCACTTTCGAGGGATCCCTACCAGGGTGAGAGGCTCGCTGGCAGGTGCCGTGGGTTGTGGAAGCTTAGGCTTGGGGAGCTGCGGGTGATATATAGGGTAGACCCTGCTAGACGCGAGGTCTACGTGCTCCGCGTAGGGTTGAGGGAGAGCGTCTATGAGGGTCTATGCTAGAACTAGCACAGGGATCCCGGCAGCTTCCCCTCGTCACAGAGCCTGTTATACCTACGCCAATCCCTTCCATCTATGTATACCTCGCCGTCCACAACCTTATACCTTATGCCGTGCCTCTCAAGCGCCTCTAGCCAGGCCTTAGGGATCCCCTCAGCCCTAGCCTTGGCCAAGCTCCTACCACCAGGCTTGACAAAGGGTCTGGGGGCCCTATTAGGCCTCACCACTGCCCTCCAGGAACCCGCCCCGGGGGCCCTCTAGCTCCACAACCAGGGCCACCGCCGGGATCCCGGGCCCGTGCCGCCTGAGGAGCCTAAGTGGCAGCCTAGGCTACGCTTCCAGGGGGCCCCGGGTGGCGAGAACCCGGGGCCAAGCCTCAGACATTGAGCCACCTAGTCCGTGTTCTCGGTATACTTGGCGGATCCACTCCTCGAACCCAAGCCTCCAAGCCCCACCGAGTAGAGGCGGTGGGAAGGCATTAAGCG
>JALSQM010000133.1 GCA_026985385.1 Acidilobaceae archaeon
CCGCCCGGAGGCCCGAGTCGAGGCTGGTAGTCGCGACTAGCGCGGGGGAGGAGGGTATAGACATGCCCGAGGCGGACCTGCTAGTCATATGGAGCAACACCGCCAGCCCGCTAAGGTTCATACAGAGGCTCGGCCGCCTCCTCCGAGCCAGGGGGGGCGGCGAGGGGGGCCAGAAGTACGCGGTCTTCATAGCCACCCCCGACACGGTGGACGTCGACAGCCTAGTCTACGGTATAGCCGAGGCCGAGAAGGCGGGCGTCGCACTCAGCGTCTCAGCGGAGGCCGTTAAGGCCCTCTGGGAGGCCAGCAGGCTCAAGAGGATCCTAGACGCCATCGAAGAGAACCCCGCCCCCAGCGACCTCATCGCCCGGGCCCTGGGAGCGCCCCCCGACAAGGTGGAGGCGGCTCTCAGGTGGCTCGCCTCGAGGGGGTACGCACTCTACATACACACGGGCGTCGGGAGGGTCTACGCCTCGAGGAGCCCCGGCGGCCTCGAGGCCCTCAGGAGGAGGTACGCGGAGTACCTAACCCCAGACGAGGGGGTGGTGGCTCGGGTCGAGGCCGAGACCCCAACCGGGCCCCTGAGGCCCTTCAAGGCCAGCTACCAGGCCGCCCTGGAGAGGCTCGCGAGGATCATCAGGGAGAGGGGGCCCCTAAAGGCTCTGAGGTTCGCCGTTAGAGCCCGCTACGGCGCCATCGAGACCGTGCTGAGGGCCTCCTACACGTACCCCATAGACTCCCCCGACGTACTCGATCTAGTCGTGAGGAACGCCTACTCCATGCCACGCTGGAGGGGGCCGCCGAGCCCCCGGTGGACCCCATAGCTGGGCGGGCTACCGGGCGAGGCAGTACGGCCACCTGGGGGTGGCCTCAGCGAGTAGCCTCACGGCCTCACCCAGCCCGGGATCCCCCGGCTCGACTACCCTAGCCGAGGCCGTGCCCCTGGGGAGGGGGGCCTGCCCGCTTCCTAGGAGGTGCTCCGCCGCGCTGCGGGCCGTGGTGTGGCGCCTGGGCCTAAGGGCCTTCAGCCTGCCCTCATCATCTATGGCTACGGGCATTGATTCACCGGCCCTCTTAGCGGTGAACCTCAGCGCCCTAGCGGGCTCCCAGGCCGGGGGCCCCTCGGCCAGCTCCAGGGCGGGTAGCTCCGGCGACTCCAGCTCAAGGGCTATGAGTGCCCTTGACGACTCGTCGGTCCACACCTCCCACCTCAGGATCCCGAAGCCCGCCCTCGAGAGCCCCCTCGAGAGCCAGGAGGCCATCCTCGAGAGCCTCCCCCAGAGGGCGTCCCTCGCGAGCCCCGAGTAGTCCCCCCTCAACTCGACTGCCAGGATCCTCCGCGGGTCGGGCCTGTATGGCGGGGGCTCTAGGGTGGAGTAGGGGTGGTAGTAGAGCCTGCAGGGCGCCTCGAGGTAGGCGTTAGCCGCTAGAACGAGGCTCGCCAGCTTCCTCCTCGTAACGGAGGCGGCGGCGTTCCTCCCCGGATCCACGGGGTCAGGGACTATGATGGGGCTCTCCGGGTACCTCCTCCTCAGCAGCTCCTCGTCGCCGATGCCTAGGGGGTCCACGTAGACCCCCGGCCTCCAGCGGGAGGCGGCCTCGATGAGCCTCCTGAAGCCGCCGTGGTATACCACTAGTATCTCGGCTAGGAGGCCGCTGAAGCCCCCCACCCTCACCTCGGCCCCGTAGGCGCCTATCCCCTTGAGGAAGGATTTGAAGAGCCTGATGTCATCGGCTAGGCATGGGTTCCCGCGGAGGGCCCTCCTAACCCACCTCGTGTGGAAGGGGGTCCTCTCAACCCCCGTGCCGCCCTCACCTGGCTTGGAGACGAGTGGCGCTATGACGACATCCGCCTCCATGCCCATGACCCTGACGGTCACGTATGGGTGCTCGGCGTACCTCGCCTCGACTGGGAGGCCCTCGAGGCACTCCCTTAGGAGCCGCTCCCCCTGCGAGGCTATCCACTCCCTCGAAGCCCCCCTGACGAGGAGGAACACGTCAAGCTCCCACTTATCCCTGGTCAGGGTCCCCTTAGCGTAGCTCCCCTCAGCCTCCACCACGGCGTCGAGGCCGTGTAGCCTGGCGCAGCTTGAGAGCTTGGACTCGAGGAGCCTGTAGAGCGAGCCGAGCAGCTTCAACTGCAGCGGGGTGGGCCTGATCGCCTCCAGCACCTCCTCCTCTAGGGGGGTTCTACTGCAGGCGGGCAACTCCGCTAGCCTCTCGCCCTGGCCTCGGCTAGGGTCTCGTATATGGGCCCCCTCCTCGTCAGGGTGCTCTTCTTCAGCCTAACAGCCCTGACCCTCATCCTACCGACAACGTAGTCCTGATACTCTAGTATGATCTTGGTTAGGGCGGCCAGGTTCCTGGATCCCTTGACCCTGGCGAGGGTTAGGTGTGGCACGAACTCCTTGGCGCCCCTCTCCGGGGGGATCCCGAGCCTCCTCAAGCCCTCCTCCACGACGTCGTGGATGGCCCTGAGTCTATCAGCTCCCTCACCGACCCCCACCCAGACCACCCGCGGCCTATAGGGGCCGGGGAAGGCTCCGAGACCCCTGAGCTCGAGGTCGAACTCCTCGAAGGAGAGCCTCTCAATCACCTCCCTCTTAATCTCCTCCACGAGGCCCTCCGGGATCTCGCCTATGAATCGGAGTGTTATGTGGAGGTTCTCGGGCTCAACGGGCTTCATGGGGACCCCCGTGGAGGTTATAGCGTCTATCAGCCTCTCAACCCTCGAGACGAGCGCCGGATCGTCCAAGTCGACCGCTATGAAAACCCTGAGGGCCACGGTGAGGGCACCCCCGAGGGCTACTCTCCCAGGCCGAGCCTCCGGATGATCACCGAGAACACGACGAGCCCAGCCAGCGAGAGGCCCGCCAGCAGCAGCGCCCCGCGGGGCGCGACGCTTGTCGAGGCCCCGCTATGAGGTGCCGCCGGGTGGAAGCCGGCCCCCACGGTGAGGGCGGCGAGCGCCGTTGCGGCCAGCGCTATTATCCTTGGGAGTGTCAAAACAGCGCCCCCAGCTGGTTGCCTGTGGAGTGCACTCCTAGTTAATAAGGGTGCCCCTAACCAATAGCGTGGGCGCCTGGTAGGTAGAGGTGGGGTAGCAAATAGTTGCCCGGGCTCGAGGTTGAGAGGAGGAGGCTCGTCGAGGCCCTCAAGGCGATGGGGTTCATTAGGAGCCCTAAGGTGGAGAGGGCCATGCTGGCCGTCCCGAGGGAGCTATTCGTGCCAAGCGAGTACCGGGCAATGGCCTACGATGACAGGCCCCTCCCCATAGGCCACGGCCAGACCATCAGCGCCCCCAGCGTCGTCGCTAGGATGACGGAGCTCCTCGACCCAGACGTCGGGGATAGGGTGCTCGAGGTCGGCACGGGGAGCGGCTACCAGGCGGCCGTGCTCGCCGAGATAGTGGCCCCCACGGGGGCTCCGCGGGAGTCGTGGGGGCACGTGTGGAGCATAGAGAGGATCCCCGAGCTGGCGGAGTGGGCCCGGGGGAACCTCGAGAGGGCCGGGTACTCCGATAGGGTGACCGTGGTCGTGGGCGACGGCAGCCTGGGCCTCCCCGAGCACGCCCCCTACGACGGCATAATGGTTACCGCGGCAGCCCCCAGCGTGCCCCCACCGCTCCTGGAACAGCTCAGAGTCGGGGGGAGGCTAGTGGCGCCCATAGGTGATAGGTGGGCTCAGAGGCTCGTGGTGGTCGAGAAGACCCCCCAGGGCGTCAGGGTGAGCGAGGATATAGACGTAGTCTTCGTCCCCCTGGTCGGGAGGTACGGGTGGAGCGACTAGGCCCCCAGGCCCCTCTGCAGGGCCAGGGGCGTAGCCTGGGGAGGCCCAGCGAGTACCTCGACAACGGCTGGGACGGGGCTGGCTGGGCCCGCGGGGCCGAGCCTCCAGGGGGCGAGCCTCGGGGGTGCCCTGCTCTTATCGATTATAGTGAACCCGCCTAGGATCCTCCTAGCGTTGAATGCGGCGTAGATGGGGCTGAGGTAGTGTACCAGCGTCAGTATGGGGGCCGCGAGGAGGGCCTTGGCGAGGCCCCTCAGGGGCCCCTCCTCCCTGGCGGCGACGAGCCCGTGGCTGGCCGCGAATGAGGCGTAGAGGGCTAGGCCCAGCGCTGCTAGGAGCCTGATGCTGTGGGGGTGAGCCTTGAGGCCTGATATCACGTAGGCCCAGACTAGGGGGCTTATGGGGGCCGCTAGCCAGAGCGCTAGGTCGGCGCCGCGGGCCACCGCTAGTGGGAGGGGGTAGAGGCCCCTAACCATGTCCCTCAGAACGCCGAGCTGCCAGCGGGCCCTCTGCCTCCAGAGGTCGACCACGCTGTTAGGGCTGAGTATGGAGACCCTCGTCGAGACCATGCCCACCGGTATGCCGGCTCTAATCAGCCTAGCGGCGTAGAGCGTGTCCTCCACAATGCTGTCGGAGGCGAAGGGGATCCTCTTGAGGACCCAGCCCCTGGCTATCAGTAGCTCCCCGTGGAGGCCGTAGATGGGCTTGTGGAGGATCCCCAGCGCGAGCCTCTGCCTGGTGAGGCTGTGGTAGTAGCGGGTGCCGTCCACGAGCCAGGCGAGCAGGCTGGCCCCCCTCCTAGGGTATATGTGCCCGTTGTAGACTGGTACGTCGTCGCTCACCTCGCAGAGGAACCCGTCGTCGAGCGGGTAGCTGTCATCGTCTAGGAAGACGTACCACTTATCCTCGTCCACGTAGTAGTCTATGAAGTACTGTATGGCCCGGGACTTGTACCTCCCCCTCCCATAGGCTCTTGGAACCACCACCAGCGAGAAGCCCAGCTCGGCCCTCCAGAGGCTCAGGGTCTCGAGGCAGGGGCTGTCGTGGTCGGTTACCACCCACACCCTGTAGCCGGGGAACCTCCTGGAGAGGCTCTCTAGCACCTCCCTAAGCGCATCCATGACCCCGGGGACCGCCTTTGTTACGACCACGAACTCGACCTCCCCAGGCCCCCTACGGGGCCCCCTGCAGCCGCCCCCGACCCGGGCCAGGGGGGACAGGGCTAGCGTGGAGAGGGCGCTCCACACCTGGAGCCCCACGAGGCCCAGCGCTATTAGTAGTAGAGGCGATGGCAAGGCCCCACTGTCCCGTTGTGGGGGGCGCCGCTCAGGAGTAAAAAGCGGCCCCAAAGAGCCTCAGCGGAGGGGGCCCAGCTTGCCCTCCCTCCTGAGCCTGTAGACCCTCCAGGTTGGGGTCACGGTCTTGGGGTGGTTGGCCCTCACGTTGTCGACCCTGGCCACCGACGTGTTCCTCGGCCACCTCTTCGGCTCCCCGGGATCCCTCCTGGCTGCCTCCTCTATCTCCCTGAGGGCGGCGGCGTACGCCTCTATGTTCTCCTTGGTCTCGCTCTCGGTGAACTCGACCATGAGGGCCTCGTGGACTATTAGTGGGAAGTAGATTGTTGGGGCGTAGAAGCCCCTGTCTAGGAGGCCCTTGGCGACGTCCTCCGCCGTGGCCCCGGCCTTGTCCTTGAGTGGCTCCGCGCTTATGACTGCCTCGTGCTTCCTAGGCCTCCCGGGGGCGTAGGGTAGGCTGTAGCCCCTCGAGCCCCTCATGAGGCTTAGGAAGTAGTTGGTGTTAACCACGCTCACCTCACCGGCGACCCTGAGCCCCCGGGAGCCTAGGGCTAGCATGTAGGCGTACGCCCATATTATGGGGGTAGTGTTCCACTGCCAGGCCCTCACGAGGCCCACGCTGTGCTTCCCGGGCCAGCGTAGCCTATACTCTCCCCCCTCCCTCACCACTATGGGGCCGGGTAGTAGGTCGCTGAGCCTCACGCTCCCATCGCCCGTGACTGGCCTGTCCCTAACGCAGACGGGCCCGGCGCCGGGGCCCCCTCCACCGTGGGGCGCGCTGAAGGTCTTGTGGAGGTTCACGTGGGCAATGTCGAACCCCATGTCGCCTGGCCTGGCGTGGCCCATGATCCCGTTCAGGTTTGCCCCATCGTAGTAGAGCAGCCCGCCGGCGCCGTGGACCAGCTCTGCTATCTCGAGTATGTGCTCCTCGAATAGGCCCAGTGTGCTGGGGTTGGTTATCATGAGGCCCGCGGTGTCCGGCCCCACGGCGGCCCTGAGGGCTTCCATGTCGACGTTTCCATCCTCGGCCGTTGGTATCTCCAGGACCCTGAAGCCCCCCATGGAGGCGCTCGCCGGGTTCGTCCCGTGGGCGCTGTCCGGCACTATTATCGTGGTCCTCCTATCAAGCTCCCCCCGGATCTCGTGGTACCTCCTGATGACTAGGACCCCAGTTAGCTCCCCCTGGGCCCCAGCCGCCGGGTGGAGGGTGCACACGTCCATCCCCAGTATGTGCTTCAGCCACTCCTGGACGTGCCACGCCATCTCTAGGAGGCCCTGGACATCCTCGTCAGGCTGTAGCGGGTGGACTAGGGAGAGCCTGGGGTCGAAGGCGTAGCGGGCGGCCACCCTCGGGTTATACTTCATCGTGCAACTACCCAGCGGCACGGGGCCGCTGTCGACGCCGTAGCTCATCTGGCTCAGCCTCGTGTAGTGCCTGGCGACCTCCACCTCACTCAGCCTGGGCAGCGCGGGGGGCTCCTTCCTCGCGACGCTCTCCGGCAGCTTGAGTGGACCCACCTCCTCGACAACACTCTCGGGGGGCCTCGGGGGTATGAAGCCCCTCCTCCCCGGCCTGTCTAGCTCGAATACCAGGGGCTCACCCCAGCGGGCCTGCCTGTAGTCCCTGCCACCGCTCATCCCGGTCACCCCCCTACGCTAGGGCCTCAGCCAGGGCCTCTACCAGGGTGTCGACGTGCCTCTTCTCGTGGAGCTCGGTGACCGTTAGGAGCATGTCGCCCTCGCCGAGCCAGGCCGTCAGGCCCCCCAGGGGGATCCCGGCCAGTATGCCCCTGCGCCTCAGGGCCTCCCTGACCCCCTCGACTGGCTTGGGTAGCCTGACGGTGAAGTCCCAGAGGAACGACCCTGAGAGGAGGGGCGCCTCCACCCCGGGGAGCTGTGATAGCCTCTTAGCGGCGTAGTGGGCCATGTACCAGCTATACTCCGCCACGCCCCTGAGGCCCTCGGGCCCCATGAGGCTGAGGTACACGGCAGCCGCCACGGCTGCTAGGGCCTCGTTGGTCGTTATGTTACTCGTAGCCCTCGCCCTCCTAATGTGCTGCTCCCTAGTCTGGAGTATGAGCGTGTAGGCCCTCCTGCCCTCGGAGTCCACGGTGAGGCCTACTATCCTACCGGGCATCTGCCTCACTAGCCTGGCGTCCCAGCGCGTCGCCATTACGCCGAGGTAG
>JALSQM010000134.1 GCA_026985385.1 Acidilobaceae archaeon
CTAGCGAGGCGCTAGCAGCCAGGATCCTGGAGGAGCTGGGGTTCCGCATCCTCTCCACCCACGAGCCCGTTGTAGTCGACGGCGTGGAGGTCTCGGATATAGACATAGTCGCCGAGAGGGGTGGGGAGCGCTACGCAGTCGAGGTCAAAGCGGGGGCGGTGGACGTCTCAGGAGTCAGGCAGGCCTACGTTAACGCCCTCCTAGCCGGCATGAAGCCCCTCATAGTCGCAAGGGGCTATAGCGGAGAGGAGGCGAGGGCCCTCGCCGAGAGGCTCGGCGTGGAGGTCATACTGCTACCCGACATGGTGGCCGCTGGGGCCGATGAGGTCAGGGAGATAGTGAGGGAGGCGGTAGCCGACGCCGTGCTGGAGGTGCTGGGCAGGCTCCTCGACTGCCCGAGCCTAGACCCAGGCGAGTGGGCCCTCATAGAGTCCATTGCGAGGAACGGGGGCCTGCCCCCCGCCGCCGAGGAGCTCGGCCTCAGCCTGGAGGAGGCGGCTAGGATCATTGCATCCCTGAGGAGGAGGGGGGCCATCAGGTGGAGCGGCCGCTCCCTGGCCCTCGAGGCCCGCATCCTAGCCCTCTGCAGGAGGCTCAACTCAACGCTGAGATAGCGGGCATGGCCTGACACGCCCTTTAAGCCCCCCCGCGATGGCTGCTCTCCACGGGCGGGCGCGTTGGGGGCTAGGGCGTTCATATCGATAGACGCGGAGGGTCTACCCTTCATAGTTGGCAGGTACCACCTAATGCCCGGGGATCCCCTCTTCAGCGAGTTGAGGGAGGTCTCGACTAGGATAACCGTGGCGGTTGCCTCGAGGCTCCTCGATAGGGGGTACCAGGAGGTTGTTGTAGCCGACAGCCATGGATCCATGGTCAACGTTGACCCCCTTAAGATGCCGAGGGGCGTCAGGATAGTTAGGGGCTACCCCAGGCCGACCTCGATGATAGCGGGGGCGGAGGGCTCGAAGGCGGCGTTCTTCCTCGGCTACCACTCGAGCCCGGCTCGTAGGGGGGTTCTAGCCCACACCTACTCGGGGAGGGTGATTCAGAGGGTAAACCTACCCGACGCCAGGGATGTAACCGAGTTCCTCTTGAATGCATACGCCCTCGGCGAGCTAGGCGTACCCGTCGCCCTGCTAGCCGGGGATGAGACCCTCAGGGAGGAGGCCGCCAGGCACGCCCCCTGGGTGGTATTCGTGGAGCTCCAGAGGCCCATAGGGAGCACGGCGGGGATCGCTAGGAGCATCGAGGAGGTGATAGAGGACCTGGAGAGGGGGGTCGACGACGCTATAGCGAGGATAGAGAGTGGGGAGGTCAAGCCCCTCAAGCCCAGGGAGCCCTGGATAGAGGTCGAGTTCAAGAGGCCCTGGCACGCCGATGCGGCATCCCTCTTCCCCTGCGTCGAGAGGCTCGACGGCCTCAGGGTTAGGCTCACCTGCGAGAGGTACCTCGACAACTTCAAGATGC
This sequence comes from Acidilobaceae archaeon, assembly GCA_026985385.1. GTDB lineage: Archaea > Thermoproteota > Thermoprotei_A > Sulfolobales > Acidilobaceae > Calypsonella. Next base: position 1,468 of record JALSQM010000134.1, read on the forward strand.
TGGAGGGCCTGGTCCTGGCGGCCTACGCCACGGAGAGGCTAGTCTGATCCGAACCTACACCCCCGGTATGGGGGCGCCGACGGCCCTGGCGACCTCGGGGGTTATGAAGG
>JALSQM010000135.1 GCA_026985385.1 Acidilobaceae archaeon
CTCAACGCGTCCCCGTAAGTTGTGGGGTCCGGCACCGTCGGCCCGCTCGCTATCGAGTCTAGCCTGTCCCCGGGGACGTCGCTAGCGTAGAGGCCCAGCACCCTGGCGGGCCTCGAGGCCTCCGCCAGCCTCCCACCCTTAATCCTTGAGAGGTGCTTCCTAACGGCGTTGATCTCGTCTATCGTAGCCCCCGAGGCTAGGAGGGCCTTGGTGGCCTCGGCGATGTCCTCTATAGTGAGCCCGTCCAGGGGGGCCTCAACTATGGCGCTCCCACCCCCGGAGACGAGGGCTAGGAGGCTGCCCCCAGAGCTACCGGCCTCCCTGGCCCACTCCAGCACGGCCTCCCCAGCCCTCAGGCTCCCCTCGCCGGGCACTGGGTGCTCGCCGTAGACAACCTCAACGCCCTCCAAGCCGGAGACGTCGACGCCCCGGATGGTCGCTACGACCCCCCCGTCGGGGGCGCCTAGGGCCTCGATGGCCCCTCTAGCCATAGCCGGGGCCCCCTTGCCTATAGCGACGAGTATCAGGGGCCTCCCCGGCCTCCACCCCCTCAGGGCCTCGGAGACCCTGGGCTCCAGCCTTGACGCCTCAACTACCACCGCCGCTAGCTCCCTGAGGGTTGAGCGTATCTCCTCGCACCGCTCCGGGCTCCTAGCCATTACCGGCACCCCCTAGGAGCGCCTCCACGCCGCCCGCGGCTAGGCTGTTGCGGTACCTCCTATAGCCCTCCAGGGCCGCCTCCAGCCACTCGGGGTGCGCGGGTGTGAGCGCCTCCTCCGCGCCCCGGGCCGCTGACGCTATGGCGGCGCTGCATATCTCGACGGCCACGTGGCCCTGGTAGGCGTCCACGGGTGGGGGCTGGTAGCGGGCGTAGGCCCTCAGGGTGGCTAGGTCCTCGAGGTATATGGGCTCCTCCCTGGCGATGCGTAGGCGTGCCTCCATCTCGGCGGTGTAGACTATGGTCTCCTGGCTTATGTAGTCGAGCTGGGCGGAGGCCTTGGTGCCCGTCACGGTGAGTGTCCTCTGCTTGTAGGGCGTTATCCTGGAGAGCTCCATAGTCGAGTAGGAGTCCTCGAATGACAGCACGACTATCGCGTAGTCGTTCAGCTCGCTCGCGACCCCGGCTAGCGTGTAGCCCCTCACCGCCCGGGGGGCCCCGCCCCTCACGGCCATCGCCATATCTACCTCGTGGACGCCAAGGTCGAGTATGACGTCCACCCCACCGGCCCGGGGGGCGAAGGGGCCTATCCTCCTAGCGCTGGAGGCTAATACCTCGCCCAGGCTCCCCCGGGCTATCCAGGAGATGAGCCCCGCCGCTGCGGGGTTGAACCTCTCAACGTGGCCGGAGGCAATCCACGCCTCCCCCCTCTCGTGGAGCCCGGCGATTACGGCGGAGTCCGCGGGGCTCGAGGCTAGGGGCTTCTCCACGAGGAGCCCAGTGACGCCCTTGGAGACGAGCTCCTCTACAACGACCCTATGAGCGCTCGTCGGCACGGCCACCACGGCGAAGTCTATGCCGCGGGGCAGCTCCCTCGGGGGCCCCACGGGCTTGGCGTTGTAGAGCCTCT
>JALSQM010000136.1 GCA_026985385.1 Acidilobaceae archaeon
CCTCTACGGGCTTAGGGGCAGGATCCCCAGGAGGGTTGTCGAGGTACTCGAAGCCGGGGCTCGAGGGGAGCTCCCCGAGACGCCCAAGCCGGGCAGCCCGGTGTTTGAGGGTGTCGAGAACAGGCTTGCAGCCTCCAACATGGATGTGCTGGAATCCATGGCTGAATGGCTGGGATCCCGGGGCTACAGAGTCCTCGTGCTGACGAGTAGGCTCGAGGGTGAGAGTAGGGAGGCCGCGAGGGTCCTCGCCTCCATAGCCCTCGAAGCCATGGATAGGGGGGTGCCACTCGAGCCCCCCGCAGCCATACTCGCGGGCGGCGAGACCACGGTCACCGTGCGGGGCCGCGGCTTGGGTGGGAGGAACCAGGAGCTAGCGCTGGCGTGGGCCTGGAGGATGAGCTACTGGGGCGCCAGCTGCGAGGCGGGGCTCCTAGCCATGGACACGGACGGTATAGACGGCGTCACCGACGCCGCGGGCGCCATCGTGGTTCCCGAGGACGCCTCGAGGGCTAGGGCCATGGGCCTCGACCCCCTCAGCTACCTGGCCGATAATGACTCGTATACACTCCTCTCGAGGCTCGGAGCCTTAATCAAGACGGGGCCTACGGGGAGTAACCTCAACAGTGTGGTCGCACTTATAGTCTCCTCCAAGCGCGGCGGCTCCGGGTAGTGCTCCGTGGACCGCCTCCCCGACGGGGTCGAGAGGGTCAAGGCCTGGCTCCCCATACCCAGCCTCCGCTTCGTCAACGTCTACCCCCACCCCAGGGGCGATGGGGGCTTCGACCTAGTGGATGCCGGCATGTATAGCGCTCGGAGTGTCCACGACGTACTCCAGGGGGCCCGCTCCCTGGGACTCAACCCCTGCAGGCTCGAGAGGGTGATAGCCACACACTTCCACGTCGACCACCTCACCGGGGCCGCCATACTAGCCGAGATCTCGGGGGCCGAGATACTCCTCGGGAGGGGGGAGATCGAGTTCGTCCTGTCAGGCGGGGACCCAGCCCCCTTCATAGAGGCAGCGCTCAAGCTCTTCGCTGAGAACGGCATGCCGCAGAGCGAGATAGATGCTATAAGGAGGAGCCACCCAGCCCTCAGGGCCGTCGAGGCCTACAGGAGCCTCTCCAACCTAGAGGTTAAACCACTCGAGCCCGGCGGCACCATTAGGGTCGGCGAGAGGAGGTACAAGGTCGTAGCGGCCCCCGGCCACACGCCGGGCCACGTACTCCTAGTAGAGGAGGCCGAGGGCTACGCCCTCGTCGGAGACGTCATACTCCAAGACATAACACCACACGTCACCCTCCACGACCCCGACACGGACCCCCTAGGCGACTACATGAACACCCTGAGGACCCTCGCGGGCCTGGGCCTGAAGCTCGCACTGCCAGGACACAGGGAGCCCATAGAGGATCCCGCGGGGAGGGCCAGGGAGATACTGGAACACCACAGGGCCAGGCTGGATGAGGTGCACTCGATACTCGAGAGGCACGGTGAGGCGACCGGCTACCAGGTCGCCAGGGAGGTGAGGTGGAGGGTCCGCTATAGCAGCTGGGAGGAGTACCC
>JALSQM010000137.1 GCA_026985385.1 Acidilobaceae archaeon
CCGCCATCGCCTCGGGCTCCACCCCTAGGAGCCGGGGGCTCCAGGCTCCAGCGGCTATCACGACGGCATCATAGCCTGTGGAGAGGGCCTTGTAGGGGTTAACATCAGCCGTTCTGGGGGGCCTGGGCAGCCTGGAGGAGAGCTTGTTGAGTAGCGCTGCCACATCTACCAGGGCGTCCACCGTATAGGCGGCCGTCCACCCCTCAGGGATCCTCACTTCCACCCCGGAGAGGCGGGCCGCCTCCCCCGAGTCCAGTTCGACGACCTCGACCCCGCGTGAGGCTAGCGAGCGTAGCTCCTCCACGCACTCGACGGGGGCCACGAGGAGGCCGGGAGCCCTCTCGGCGACTCCGAGGGCCTGGTAGTACTCTAGGCTCTCCATGACCCAGCCTAGCAGGGGATCCGGCATCTGCAGAGACAAAATACCCGCCGAGCGGCTGGTTGCCCCAGCGCCCAGGCCCTTGGGGTCAACCACGTCAACAGCCGCCCCTAGGGATGAGAGCTCTACAGCGGCTAGCAGGCCTGCAACCCCCGCGCCGAGCACCAGCACCCTCACGATCGGCTCCCAGCCGGTGGGATGGGGGGCATCTACTTAACTACACCCCCATAGCCGAGAGCCCGCCGGGGGAGGGCTTGTCGGGGGAGTGTGCGAGCGGCCGCGCTAAGGTTAGGGCCCGCGATATAGTCGGGGCTAAGGGCTCTAGGAGGCTCGTCATGGTCACGGCGTACGACTACCCCTCGGCGCTGGCGGTGGATAGGGCTGGTGTCGACATGATACTCGTCGGCGACAGCCTTGGAATGGTGGTTCTAGGCCTCGATTCGACCCTGCAGGTGACCCTGGAGGACATGGTGAGGCATACGTCAGCCGTTGCGAGGGCGAGGCCCTGCGCTCTTCTCGTGGCCGACATGCCGTTCATGAGCTACGAGCCCAGCGTCTCGCGGGCGGTCGAGTCTGCCGGGGTCCTCGTGAGGGCGGGGGCTGAGGCGGTAAAGCTCGAGGGCGGGAGCGAGTACGCCGATAGGATTAGAGCCATAGTGAACGCGGGCATACCAGTGGTCGGCCACATAGGCCTCACGCCCCAGAGGATGCATAGGCTCAGCGGCTACAGGAGGCAGGGCAAGACTGAGGAGGAGGTTAAGAGGCTCCTCGAAGACGCGAGGAGCGTAGAGGAGGCAGGGGCTATAGCACTCGTTATAGAGTACACGAAGGCCGACGCAGCTAAGAGGATAACCGAGGAGGTGGGGATACCCACCATATGCATCGGCAGCGGCCCCCACTGCGACGGCCAGGTCCTAGTGCTCCACGACATAATAGGGTTCTCCACGTTCACACCCCCATTCGCTAAGAGGTATGCAGACGTGTTCAACGTTATAGTCGAAGCTGTATCAAGGTTCACCTCGGAGGTCAGGCGAGGAGTCTTCCCGGAGCCCCACCACTACAAGTAGAACCCTACGGCAACTCCGATCTAGTTAGTAGCCAGTACTATAGGGAAGTTTCTTCATATATTTTCTACACCTATTTAAACCGCCTTAACAGTGTTAATGGGGGGGACCCCTTGAGTGCGAGCGCCACGGCCAGAGAGCTAGGCTGGCTCCAGGGGAGCCTCAGCGGGTGTAGGAGGATCTACGCCCTACTCGGAGCCCCTAACACGGGTAAGAGCACGCTCTTCAACGTGCTCACCGGGGGGAAGGCCAGGGTAGGTAACTGGCCCGGCGTGACGGTAAGCGTCAGCGTGGGTAGGTTCGACGAGGATATATGCCTGGTCGACGCCCCCGGAGTCTATGGACTTGGGAGTGTCAGCCTCGAGGAGAGGGTTACGAGGGATGTACTGCTCAGCATACCCCTCGACGCCGTGGTCCTCCTGGTAGACGCTACCATGCCGGAGAGGAGCCTTTACCTCATAGTCTCCGTGCTGGAGGCCCTGGAGAAGCCCGCCCTCATAGTTGTCGCTAAGGCCAGGCTCGCACACGCACTCGGGATTCACATAGACCACGAGGGGCTCTCGCGAGCTCTAGGCTTGCCCGTGATCCTAACCAGCGCCCTGGAGGGCGTAGGCGTTGACGAGCTGAGGGAGGTTCTGAGGAGCGGCGTCAAGTGGCGGTCCAAGCTTAGAGTCGACTATGGCCTCGCTGAGGAGTACATCAACAGGCTCGCCTCCGACCCCTCGCTGGCTAGGGTGGCTGGAGAGCTCCACCTCAGCGCGAGGTGGATCGCCGCTCAGCTCATAGCGGGTGACGACCACGTTAAATCGCTCCTCGAGTCACGGGGTCTCACGGGGATAGTCGAGGAGGCTGAGAGGCTCTCCGAGGAGCTCAGGGAGAGGGTTGGGGTAGAGCCGAGCCTCCTCATAGCCCAGTCGAGGGTTAGGGTTGCGGAGAGGCTGGCCTCCTCCTATATAGTGAGGAAGAAGCCCCGGAGCGCCCCCACGTGGCTTGACAGGGTGTTCCGCCACCCTGTAGGGGGCCCCTTGGCTAGTATAGCACTCATATTCTCCGTGTTCCTGGTAGCGTTTAGCGTCAATACTGGGTTCCCGTTGAACGTGATAGTAGCCCACTGGAGCCCCGGGCTGGGGGAGGCCCTGGAGAACTATAGCCTAAGCGGCCTCATAGGCGAGGGGTTCGAGTACCTGAAGGCTGTGATTCTACCGCACCTCCACAGGGCCTGGGAGGCGGGCCTCGCCTCGGCAGTGCTGGATGGCGTGGGCATAGTAGCGGGCTTCATACCGTTGGTGGGCACCATAGTAGCCCTAACCGCCCTCGTGGAGGATAGCGGCCTCTTCACTAGGATGGCCGTCGGGCTCCACCCGATAGTAAGCAGGTTCGGCCTCAGCGGTCGGAGCGTCTACCCCCTAGCGCTCGGCACGGGCTGCAATGTGCCCGCAGTCCTATCAACGAGGATCCTTGACCCCGTTGAGAAGGTTAGAGCGGTCTTCGCGATACCCTTCATACCGTGTAGCGCGAGATTCATTGTTATATCGATATTCGTCTCGGTGTTCTTCAAGACCCCCCTAAGCCAGACCCTGGCGGCTACCGGGATATACCTGGTTGGCCTCCTAGCCGCGCTCATTACAGCCAGGATAGTGGCGCGCTACCAGGCCTGGAGGTACGGTTCCTCGGTGGAGGAGGAGCCCCAGCTGGTCATGGAGCTGCCGCCCCTCCACCCTCCAAGCGGTAAGGTTGTCTGGTGGACTACCAGGAACGCGCTCCTAGAGTACCTCAAGAAGATCGGAGGCCCCATACTCCTAGGCGCTATAGTGATATGGTCCCTGCTCTCGATAGGCCCCCACGGCTACACGGGCGACCCCACGGAGAGCCTGGCCTACTACATAGGCAGGGCTATAGGAGTGATATTCGAGCCCATAGGAGCCAAGGGAGCCTCCTGGATCCTAGGCCTAGCCGCTCTAGCCGGGGCCGTAGCCAAGGAGATATTCGCGGACACCATAGCCGTGACTGTTGGCAGCCCGGAGCCCCACAAGGCTGTAGCGATGCTCGGCCTAACGCCTGCGCAGGCATTCGCAGTCCTAGTATTCGTGACCCTATACGTACCATGCATAGCAACACTCGTGGTGATGATTAACGAGCTCAGGGAGAGGAAGCTAGCCATCGTCTACTTAGGCTACAGCACCAGCCTAGCCGTGCTACTCATGTACACCTCCTACGCGCTCCTCTCGCTCTTCTAGTAGAGACCGGGATGGTGCGTCACCCTTGGAGGAGGCTGGTCCCGATAGGCTCCGCAGGTTCCTGCTCGCACTAGCTAGGGGCGGAGACCTGAGCGAAGCCGCTAGAGAGGCAGGCCTCGAGAGGGGGCAGGCCGAGATACTCCTATCACTACTCCTCTCCGAGGGCTACATCAAGGAGATCCCCGGCCCCGAGGAGGCCCCTTCATGCCCCTGCGAGAGGTGCCCCCTCAAGCCTCTGTGCGGCGGCAGGCGGGGGCTCGGGTTCTACGTGTTAACCGAGAGGGGGAGGAGCCTCCTAAGACAGCTAGCGGGGCGGGCCCGCTCAGGTGTTAAGGGCCCGTAGGGCCCAGCTGTAGCGGGCTGGGGGGTATGGAGGGTCAGGTTGACCCGGAGGAGTTGGGCGATGCTGAGGGCGAGATCCTCGTTAGGCTGGCGAGGGAGAGCGTGGAGTACTGGTTCAGAGAGCGTAGGAGGATGCCGGTGCCCGAGGATATACCGGCGATACTCAGGAGGCCCGGCGCTGCCTTCGTGACTATCGAGACGTACCATGAGGGGGGTAGGAGGGAGCTGAGGGGCTGCATAGGCTACGTTAAGGCGGTGAAGAGCCTAGCCGAGACCGTGATAGAGGTGGCGCTGGAGAGCGCCTTCCACGACCCACGCTTTAAGCCCCTGGAGGAGTGGGAGTTGGATCACGTCACATTCGAGGTCTCAGTACTCTCGCCGCTCGAGGAGGCCCCCAGGGACCCCGATGGTAGGCTGCGCTTCGTGGAGGTGGGTAGGGACGGCCTGGTGGTTGAGAGGGGCGCCTTCACAGGCCTGCTACTACCCGTGGTGCCCGTCGAGTACCTCTGGGACGAGGAGACATTCCTGAGTGAGACCTGCGTGAAGGCCGGCCTCTGGCCTGACTGCTGGCTCGACCCCGAGACTAGGGTTTACCGCTACAGGGCAAGGGCATGGAGGGAGTCGAGGCCCCGCGGCCCCGTGGAGTATAGGGATCTCAGGAGGGAGTTGATGGAGGCGCTCGAGAGGTACGCTGGAGGCAGGGGTGGGTGAGATACTTTAATATAACCACTCCCCGGCAGCCCCGCTACCAGGGGTCACGGGCTTGGCTGGAGCCTCAGGCGGGCTCGCCGGTAGGATCAGGCACTACATAGACATGTGGAGGAGGATACTCCAGCTCAGCAGGAGGCCTGACGAGGAGGAGTTCAACCTACTACTCAAGTTGAACCTCCTCGGCTTCGCGCTGGTGGGCGGCATAGCATATATTATACATATGATACACGTCGTAGTGGTGAGGTAGGATTGACCGAGAACCCCGAGGGCGGCCAGCAGCAGGGCGGGGAGGCCGCGGAGAAGCCTGTGACTACAAGGTTCTTCGCGCTGACGGTCGTTGGCGGTAGCGAGGAGAAGGTCGCCCTCATACTGGCGGAGCGCGCTAGGGCGGCCGGCCTCTCGCTTAAGAGCGTTGTTGTGCCGCCCGGGCTTAAGGGCTACGTTATAGTGGAGGTTGCACGTGTAGCCGATCTATACCATCTGATAAGGGGTGTGAAGTACATTAAGAGGAGGAGGCCCCTCCCCGTTAAACCTGAGGAGGTTGAGGCCATAGTCAAGCCTAGGATTGAGATACCCAAGCTCAAGCCCGGCGATATGGTCGAGATAGTGGCGGGCCCCTTCAAGGGCCTCACGGGTAAGGTTGTGGAGGTCAACGAGTCCAAGAGGCAGGTGGAGGTAAGCCTTGTGGAGCTGGACTTCAGGAACGTGGTAACAATCCCCCTCGACCAGGTGAGGCCCCTTACGAAGGAGTCAGAGGCTCCCTGAGGCCCGAGAGCATAATAAGCCGCCTAAACCGCTGAGGCTCCTCCTTGGGTGTGAGGCATGCCTCAGGAGAAGGTTGTAACAATCCAGATAGAGGGGGGGAACGCTAGGCCCGGCCCCCCTCTGGGCCCGACGCTGAGCGCCCTAGGCCTCAACGTGAAGCAGGTCGTAGACGAGATAAACAGGCTCACTAAGCCCTACGCAGGCCTCACCGTGCCCGTGAAGATAATAGTGGACACCAAGACTAAGAAGTATAGGATCGAGGTCGGCATACCGACGACCACGGCCCTCTTATTAAAGGCTGTAGGCGCTAAGGAGCCCAGCGGCGACCCCATGCACCAGAAAATAGGCGACCTACCCTTCGAGAAGATAGTCGAGATAGCGCTCCAGAAGAAGCCGCAGCTCCTAGCTAAGACCCTGAAGGCGGCAGTCAAGACTATACTAGGCTCGGCTAGGAGCATAGGAATAACCGTCGACGGGAAGGACCCCAAGGAGGTCACCAGACTCGTAGAGCAGGGGTACTACGATGCAATACTAGCTAAGTACGAGGAGGAGTGGGAGAAGGAGGAGTAACACCCCCAACCCTGGGAGGCCTCAGCCCGTAGCAGAGGCCTCGTTCATGCGGGGGCATAGATTTTAGGCTCCAGCCGGGGCAGAGGCCACCCGACTCCACCCCGGCAGTGGGTGGAGGAGGGCCTCCACACCCTGGAGGCCCGCCCCTGGGAGGTGTTGGGGTTGAGTAGCCTCGTAGCACGGGATGCTCTAGTAGAGGCTGTTGAGAGGGCCCTGAAGCTCGGTAAGAGGAGGAGGTTCAAGCAGAGCGTTGACTTGATAGTGACGCTTAAGGATGTTGACATAAAGAGCCCCGAGGGGAGGCTGAGGGAGGTAGTCTTCCTGCCCCACAAGCCCAGGAAGGAGGCCAAGATATGCGTTGTAGCCGAGGGCGACATGGCTTTGAAGGCAAGAGAGCTAGGCCTACCCGTCTACGGTAGGGCCGACCTCCAGGAGATGAGGCAGAATAGGAAGCTCGCCAAGAAGGTCGCCCAGGAGTGCGACTGGGTCCTCATAAGGGTCGACTTAATGGGGCTAGCCGGCGGCGTGCTGGGTCCGGCCCTGGGCCCTAGGGGTAAGGCCCCCACGCCTGTGCCCCCCAACGCCGATATAGCCGAGCTGGCCGAGAGGTACAAGAGAGCTGTCTGGGTGAGGACCAGGAACCAGCCCCAGGTCATGTGTAGAGTCGGCACCGAGGATATGCCGCCCGAGGAGATAGCCGAGAACATAGAGGCCGTGCTCAACGCCATAATAAATAGGCTTGGGAGGCAGAAGATAGGCAGGATCCTCGTCAAGAAGACTATGGGCATACCCGTCGAGGTGAGGCTCTAAGGGGGTGAGGCTTGTGAGCCTCGCGGTGCGTAGGGGCAGAGCTGAGGAGGAGATACCCGAGTGGAAGAAGAGGGTGGTAGCCGAGCTTGTTGAACTCTTCAAGAAGTACCCGGTTGTGGGTATAGCAGACCTAACAGGCATGCCTACCGCTCAGCTACAGAAGATTAGGAAGAAGTTCAGGAGGAAGATATACTTCAAGGTGGCTAAGAAGAGGCTTATACTCAGGGCCCTCGAGAAGGCTGGCATAGACAAGGATAAGATAGAGCCGTACCTTAGGGGCAGC
>JALSQM010000138.1 GCA_026985385.1 Acidilobaceae archaeon
GATCCTCTACCTCCTCCCTAGAAGAGGCGCCCACATCTATCCTCAACTCGTGCCACGGTATGACCTTCGGCTCACGCTCGAACTGGAGATGGGGAGGCGTGATTCCTATGACCCCCTCCACGGGGCCCTTGCGCCCCATTATAACTACGTGTTGGCCTGGGAGGATCCTATCGTCTATGCCCCCCATCTTCCTGAATGAGAGTAATCCGTCCTCGAATATGTTAGTCACAACGAGGCCTAGCTCGTCCATATGGGCGGCAACCAATAGGGTGTCCCCACTACCTCCCATGTCAAGAAAGAGGTTACCGACATCATCAACCCACACCCTCCCATAGTCTCTGACGAGCCCTGCCACGAGGGATCTAATCCTCTCCTCATAGCCCGATACCCCAAACTCAAACACGAGCCTGCGTAGGAGATCTATATCGACAGGCGCCTTCATGAGGGACACCTCCCCGACAGGTAGCCCTCCTTCAGGCTAGTTAATACTCTTGAGGCGCCCGCGACGCCGGGGGAAACCCCCTAAGAACGCGAACCAACGCCCACGAATATGGAGAGAATGGTGCGGCGGCCGGGATTTGAACCCGGGACCTCCGGCTTGGCAGGCCGGCGTCCTAGTCCAGGCTAGACGACCGCCGCCCTCCATGAGGGGTTGGCGGGCCGTCGAGGTTTATAATGCTTACCGGCGTGGCTAGCATCCACGCATTTATACGCTATATGTCGATGCATTATTCGACGCGGGTCCGTGGGTGTGTCTGGATTGGGAGAAAAAGAGAAGATTGACTGGTATAAGCTTAGTGTCGAGCTACACCGGTTCTACGGTGGCAAGATCGAGACCATACCTAAGGTCCCCATAAGGCGTGTGAAGGACTTCGCCATATGGTACACGCCTGGAGTGGCTGAGCCCAGCCGGAGGGCCTCAAAGGATCCCGATGAGAGCTTCGAGTTGACTAGCAGGTGGAACACCATAGCTATAGTCAGCGACGGCACCAGGGTCTTGGGCCTCGGCAGCATAGGGCCTGAGGGAGCCTACCCCGTCATGGAGGGTAAGGCCCTGCTCTTCAAGTTCCTGGGCGGAGTCGACGCTGTGCCGCTAGTCCACAGGGCCCGGGATCCCGATAAGTTCCTGGAGCTATTAGAGCTCGTGGAGCCCAGCTTTGGGGGTATAAACCTCGAGGACATAGAGAGCCCTAAGTGCTTCTACATACTGGAGGAGGCCCGGAAGAGGCTTAAGATACCTGTGTGGCACGACGACCAGCAGGGCACGGCATCAGTCACACTAGCTGGTTTAATCAATGCCGTTAAACTCGTTGGGAAGGACCTCCGGAAGTCAAGGATAGTCCTCTTCGGAGCGGGCGCCGCCAACATAGCCCTGTATAGGATCCTCAAAGCCTACGGGGTCCCCCCCAGTAATATAGCGGTGCTCGACAGCAAGGGTGTCCTCCACCCCGATAGAAGCGACATAGATAAACTCATGGTCAAGCACCCCTGGAAGTACCAGATAGCAATCGAGACCCGGGGGGCAGGCCTGAGACCCGGGGCGGGGCCCGAGGAGGCCCTCGAGGGGGCGGATATACTAGTGGCTGCAAGCAAGCCCGGCCCCGGCGTTATCAAGAAGGAGTGGGTAGCCAAGATGGCCAAGGGAGCAATAGTCTTCGCCGAGGCCAACCCTGTACCCGAGATATGGCCTTGGGAAGCTAAGGAGGCGGGGGCCGCCATAGTTGCTACAGGGCGGAGCGATCTCCCGAACCAAGTGAATAATAGCCTCGCTTTCCCAGGCATCTTCCGCGGCGTTCTAGATGTGAGAGCTAAGACTATAACGGATGAGATGGCTATAGCGGCGGCCGAGGAGATAGCGAGGTTCGCGGAGGAGAAGGGGCTCCGCGAGGACTACATAATACCCAAGATGGATGAGTGGGACCTCTACCCTCGAGTCGCTGCAGCTGTCGCGGTCAAGGCTGTGGAGCAAGGCGTGGCGAGGAGGACTACAACATACCGGGAGGAGCTGGAGAGGGCTAAGAGCATTATAGATTTGACCCACGCCAAGTACTCTGCAATAGTGAAGGAGGGCCTGATCAAGGAGCCCCCAGTAGACTACCCTGTAGATGAAGGGTGAGGCCGCGTGGAGGAGCCGGGAGTTGTTGTGAGGCAGGCCCGGCGGGAGGACTTAGAAGAGATAGCCGGGCTCATAGTGAGATTCTATAGGTTCAACGAGGAGTTCGACTCGGCATGGGTGAGCACGGAGAGCATGGACAGGGCTAGAAACGTTATAGAGGACATACTAAGTGACGAGAGGAACCTCCTGCTGGTAGCAGAGTACGACGGAAGAATTGTGGGCGTCATAAGATCGGAGCTTCAAGACGAACCCATGCTGGTGAACTCGCCCATAGCAGTGGTTAAGGAGTTGTACGTGATCCCGGAATATAGGAGGAGGGGCATAGCAACTAAGCTCATAGAGGAGACTAGGAGGATACTTGAAGGGAGGGGAGCCAAGATCCTGGCAGCCGAGTTCCCCGCCCACAACGAGGTGGCGAAGTCCTTCTACGAGAAGCTGGGCTTCAGGCCCTTTAAGAGCGTCTACATAAGCGAGGCCTAGAGGTGAGGGGTATGCCGCTACGCCTTAACGTTAGGCTAGCTAGGGAGGGAGACGTCGATCAGTTGACGGATCTTATAGTGAGGCTTAAGTCGCTCAACAGCGAGCTAGACCCACACTTCCTACCGGACGAAAATATTCTCGACACAGTGAGGCGTTATGTAGGCGAGAGCATTACGAGTGATAAAGCCGTAGTACTAGTTGCTGAAGACGAAGAGTCCGGGAGGATCGTGGGTGTTCTACGGTTCGAGATCGTTGACAGGCTATTCTACAAGCCGCGCATTAAAGCCGTCATAACAGACATCTACGTGCACCCAGCTTATAGGGGTAAGGGTATCGGTAGGCTACTAGTAGAGAGGGCTGCAGCCGAGGCTAAGAAGAGGGGCGCCGGGCTACTCACGGTGATCTACCCTGAGGGTAACCTCATAGCAGAATCCTTCTACAATAAGATGGGCTTCCAGCCTCTCCAGAAGGAGAAGTACCTGAGGCTCCAATAACAACTCCGAGGGAGTTTGGAAGCTTCTTTCTACTCCTAGTCGTTTAGAGGCTCGTTTAGAGGCTCTACTATTATGCGGGAAGCTATGCCCCTACCTATAGCTACTTCGACGCCTCCGATCCTAACTACTATGGGGCTCCAGGGGTATGCGATATCATTGCTCACGACCTCTACTACAGTGCCAGGGGCTATCCCTATGCTTGCAAGTCTCCAAGAGGCGTTCCACCCGGCGAGAATCGCCTTCACGCGAACCCTCGAGCCGGGTGGCATGACGGCTAGTGTGGGGTTAGAGCCCACTCCAGCACCTCCTGTTCCCACGCTCCACCCCCGCCTCCTCCAGGGCCTCCAAGCCATCCAGCTACCCGTTGATATGAAGAAGTCCACTACACCTCCCCCACGATGCCGGGGGCTCGCCACGTTAATAGTGGCATATATGTATGTTATTAAGCCGCTGCAGGGAAGGGCTATATCTTTGCAATGCGGCCCACACCCGTGGGTCAGAGCATGAGTCTCCCAGAGCGAGTTCCTAGGAGGCCTGGCTACGACGTAACGCTACACTACATCTACAGGAGGGCTGTAGAGCTGTTCCCCGAGAGGGAGATAGTCTATAGAACCTCCAAGGGGATTGAGAGATACACCTATGCGAAAGCCGCTGAGAGAATGGCGATGCTCGCCTCGGCGCTCGAGAAGGAGGCTGGGGTGGGGAAGCTTGACAGGGTGGCTACCCTCGACTGGAACACGCACTGGCACTACGAGGCCTACTTCGCCGTCCCCATGATGGGGGCTGTGATACACCCCGTAAACGTTAGGCTCGCCCCGGCCGAGATAGCGTATGTCATGAGCCACGCGGAGGATAAGGTAGTTATAGTCCACAAGGACTTCATCCCACTCCTAGAGGCGGTCGCGCCTAAGGTTAAGAGTCTCGAGAAGGTGATAGTCGTAGACACCGATGAGGTTCCATCCAAGATAGCGGGCCTGCCAGCCTACCACTACGAGGACTTCATAAAGGAGCACGGGGATCCCAAGTACGAGTGGCCAGAGGTAAGCGAGGACCAGCCAGCCGGCATGGGGTACACCAGCGGCACCACAGGGCTGCCGAAGGGCACGTACCATAGCCACAAAGCTATAGTACTCCACGCCATGGCAACGGCCCTCCACCTAGCAGCTAGTGGGACCGTGCCCTTCAACTCTAAGGCAACAATACTCCACATAGTACCCATGTTCCACGTCTACAGCTGGGGCATACCCTACTCAGCGACACTCATAGGGGCCAAGCAGGTCTACCCCAACAGGCTCTTAACCAAGGTGCTCCTGGAGCTTATAGAGAAGGAGAAGGTCACATTCACAGCCGCAGTCCCCACCGTGCTCTACATGCTCCTCACGGATCCCGAGAGCGAGAAGTATGACCTGAGTGGGCTGACGTGGATAAACGGCGGGGCCCCGACGCCCAAGGCCCTGGCGCTCCTAGCGAAGAAGAGGGGCATAAACCTGATGGTGGGCTACGGCCTTACTGAGACAGCTCCAGTACTAACCCTAGCCACTCCCTGGCCTTGGCAGGAGGAGAAGCTCAGCGAGGAGGAGCTAATGGAGATAAAGCTTAGGACGGGTTACCCCATACCCCTCGTTGACCTGAGGGTGGTAGGCCCCGACGGCAAGCCAGTGCCCAAGGACGGGAAGACCATGGGCGAGATAGCAGTTAGAGCGCCCTGGGTAACCCCGGAGTACTACAAGAACCCCGAGAAGACGGAGGCCGCGTGGAGGGACGGCTGGTTCCACACTGGTGATATAGCAGTATGGTTCCCCGATGGAAGCGTGCTCATCCAGGATAGAGACAAGGACGTCATAAAAAGTGGCGGCGAGTGGATAAGCAGCGTCAGACTAGAGGACGCCATAAGCCAGCATCCGGGAGTCGCCATGGTAGCCGTGATAGCTGCGAAGCACCCCAAGTGGGGCGAGAGGCCCGTAGCACTCATAGTCCCCAAGCCGGGCTGGGAGAGCAAGATAACCACGGAGGAGATAAGGAACTTCCTCATGGAGAGGTTCGTGAAGCCCGGCCAGATACCCAAGTGGTGGCTCCCCGACAAGGTAGTGCTGGTAGAGGATCTGCCTAAGACTAGCGTGGGCAAGATAAACAAGCGCGCCCTCAGGGAGAAGTACTCCGACATCCTACTCAAGGAGCTAGGGGAGGGGGCCTCCTAGCCCTCCAGGCTCTCCCTATAGTTTTTACCCTCCTCCAAATCCCCTCTATACGGGGTAGCCCGTGGTTACGGTCTCCTATAGTGTGAAAGCAGTCATTAACGAGTACGGTGAAATAGTCGGCGACACAATAACCGTTAGCGACGGGAGGGTCTCCGCGATAACGTTTGGGGCCTACCCCAGCTACGCCACCCGCAGGGTGATGGATGGCTACATCCTCCCCGGATTCGTGGATGCACACCTCCACATAGCGGGTCTCGGCCTCGCGCTGACGGGCGTAGACCTCCGCGGCGCTAGGGATCCCTGGGAGGTGGCTGAGGCGCTCTCGGGGGCGAGCGGTCCGATAGCGTATGGGAGGGGCTGGGATCAGGAGTCGTTCAGGACGGAGAAGAGGTACCCAACGCGTAAGGAGCTGGATTCCGCCGTGCCTGATAGACCCGCCCTAGCGGTTAGAGTGTGCGGCCACGTTGCAGTAGCTAATAGCGTGGCACTAGCGACAGCCAGACCCTGGGAGGTCTACCCCGACCTAGTCGACAAGGATAAGGGTATACTCCTAGAGGACGCCGTCGGCTACACCCTAGAGAAGCTCCTGGAAAACACCGACCTAACCGGTATCGTGGGCGTGGCCTTGGAAGCCCTAGCGAGGGCGGGGATAGCGGGGGTGGCCTCCCTCTCATGCACACCGGCAGAGGCTCGGGCGCTTAGGGATCTCGAGTCCCAGGGGCACCTTAAGCTGAGGGTCTCATGCTATCCAGAGCCTCCCAAGCTCTCGCAGGTACTGGAGATAGGCTCTGGCCGGCGCTGGAGGGTTACTGGCGTTAAAATATTCGCCGACGGGAGCTTAGGTGCTAGGACTGCTTATCTCCGGGAGCCCTACAGTGATGACCCCGGTAATAGGGGTTTGAGGCTCCTCGACGCGGGTAGGATCAGGGATGCGGTGGAATACGCTGCCAGTAGGAGGCTCAGAACAGCTGTTCACGCCATCGGGGACGCCGCCCTAGACGAGGTAATTGAGGCCTTCGAGTCCTCGGGTCTACCCTGTGATACCTACTGTAGGGTCGAGCATGCAAGCGTTGCCTGGCCCGGGCAGGTTAAGAGGCTCGCAGAGCTTAGGGCCTACGTAGTCGTGCAACCACACTTCCGCGTTAGCGACTGGTGGATAGATAAGAGGCTAGGCCCCCACAGGCTGGCAGCCGTGTACCCCTTCGCTACAATGCTTAGGTCGGGGGTCAAGCTGGCCGTCTCAACGGATGCCCCCGTGGAGCCCTACCAGCCCTGGGAGACCTTCAAGGCTGCTGTGGGGCGCTGCGGGCAGCCAGCCTGCCGCAGCGAGGAGAGCCTGAAGCCACACGAGGTAATAGAGGCCTATACGATTAGAGCCGCCGAGGCATCGGGGGGACCCGCTGCCGCCCTGGGCACGCTAAGGAGGGGCGCGCCAGCAGCCCTCTCCTACACCCCCACCAACCCCCTCAAGGAAGACTGGGAGGGACCGCTAAGGCTCATATACCACGAGATCTAGCCGCTAGCCAGGCGGTGAGCGAACCGCCAGTGCCTGACTAGGGGATGATGACTCTTCAGCGATGCGAGCCATCCAGGCGTGCTAGACCCGTCCTGTAGTAGTCACGGGGAGGGGGATGAACCCTTGAATCTTCACAGCCTAAAGCTAGGCCCCGGCCCCCTTAGGATAGGTCTCATAGTCAACCCCGCCGCGGGCATGGGGGGGAGGCTGGGCCTTAAGGGCACGGATGGGCGGGCCTTCCTCGAGGCCCTTAGG
>JALSQM010000139.1 GCA_026985385.1 Acidilobaceae archaeon
CGGCCGTGATGCCAATCAGTAGTATAGCTATGCTCTCCTCCACCCATTTAACAGCGCCCCTGCCAGCGTGGCCGTAGAGGCCCGTGATCTCGCTCTTAAGGAGGTCCACGTTTACGTTCTGGACTATTGATACGCCCAGCCCACCATAGCCTTCCGCCTCGATCGAGGCGCTCTTGAGCATGCCTGTCTCCACGTCGTATAGGTACCTGTATGTAAGCCTCGCGCCGTTCCTAGTAGCGCCACCCCTATAGACCCCGCCAGAGGGTAGGGAGGCCGGGTTGACGTAGAACTTCACAATGCCTGGGTTGAAGCTCGAGGTGAGGGGCACCTCGAGGTTCGAGGGGCTAGGGGCCCCGATTACGTTTAGCGGCGTGAGGTTTAGGGCGTACGCGGCCGCCGGCCCCGATGAAGTGCAGTTCAAACCCTTTACCTCGACGAGGAATACTATATAGGAGGAGTTGACCCTTACCACTTGGAGTATTACATTGTAGGTGCAGTTCACGGTGGTATTAATGGGCACGCCTACCAGGTTACCGGTTGCCCTCGTCTTAACTGTCACCCTGTAAGTGAACCTCGACCCTGCA
Organism: Acidilobaceae archaeon; assembly: GCA_026985385.1. Taxonomy (GTDB): domain Archaea; phylum Thermoproteota; class Thermoprotei_A; order Sulfolobales; family Acidilobaceae; genus Calypsonella. Next base: position 585 of record JALSQM010000139.1, read on the forward strand.
GCGGGCTGGGCCGAGGCCGGGGAGCTGAGCAGTGTTACCAGGATTACTACCGTGATTGCGGCCATGGCTATTGTGTGGGGCCTTCTAGGGCTGGCTCTGGGGCTGTGGAGCGTTTGGGGGGCCCACCCTATGTTCACGGCCGAGGCTCCCGGTCTAGCTGGTAGCCAGTCTAGCGCACTTATCCTTTAGTAGGGACTTCGGCTCTATGAATGGGGGGTCTCTAAGCTTGGCTTCAACCTTCCGGCCGCGCGCCTCTATCTCCACGGGTTCATCCTCGATAGCGTATCTAACGTCTATGTAGCCCATCCCCACCGAGCGGCCCAGCACTGGGCTGTAGGCCCCGCTTGTGACCCAGCCTACTCGCTCCCCCTCAACTATTATCGAGTACCCGTGCCTCGGCACTATCCTAGCGTGCTTCTTCCTCATGACGAAGCCCACCCGTATCCACCTCACACCCTCACGCCTACAGGCTCTGAGGGCCTCGTAGCCCTCGTAGCCGGTCTTGCCCCAGTCTATGGCGCCCATGCCGTAGCGGAGGCTGAGCGCGCAGGGCCACTGGCGGGGATCCTCCCCGTACTCGTTGCCCCCGAGGACGAAGCCCATCTCTATGCGGAGGGTGTCCCTCGATATTATGCCTACGGGGCGCGCCCCCGCTCCTAGGAGGGCCTTGTATATCTTGATCATCTCGGGGGGCCGCGCCCATATCTCGAAGCCGTCCTCGCCTGTCCAGCCGCTCCTCGACACCAGGAAGGCCTCGGCATCCGCTACCCTGGCCTCCAGCCTGAACTCTAGGGGCTCCAGCTCCGCTGCCCAGGAGGCCCCCACCTTCTCCATGACCTCCACGGCCCTCGGGCCCTGGACGGCTATCATGGCGTACTCCCTTGTGAGATCCTCGACTACAACATCGTCTAGGCCGAGCCTTCTAGCGGTGGAGCGCAGGTGCTCTATCATCTTCTCCGTGTAGGCTGCATTTGGGACTAGGAGCCACTCGTCCCCCGAAACCCTGTAGGCCATCTCGTCATCCCTAACCCTGGCCCAAGCGTTAAGGGCTAGCATGGGCCCGGACATGTGGTTCTCCCGGGTCTTCGAGACCTTCTTGGTGAAGACAGCCTCTAGTAGGTCTAGAGCGTGGCTACCCTTCACGCGGAGCCTGCCCATGTGACTTATATCGAAGACGCCGACTGACTCCCTGACAACCATGTGCTCCTTGAGCGCGCTCTCATAGAGCATGGGAACCTCCCAGCCGGCGAACTCCCCCATCTGAGCCCCCAGCTGCCTCACGTGGAATTCCCTGAGCGGGATCCTCTTGAGTGGGGCGGCCAAGCTCGCCACCTCCCACTGCCTGCCAATAGCTATGGGTGGACGGGGTATATTGAGGTGTGAATAGTGTCTAGCATTACAGGCCGAGGCGATAGGAGTAATGCGGATTACTCCTCCGGCGGTAACCTACTTAGAGCACTTTAAACCCCTTACAGGCTCCCTACTATTGGGGTAACCCCTTGCTGTCCGAGAGGAAGAGTGCCGAGGAGGAGCTTGCTAAAACCCTGGAGGAGGCTAGGAAGAGTGCCGAGGAGCTCATCGAGAAGGCGCTCCAGCGCGGGAAGGAGCTGGCGGAGAGGATCGAGAAGATGAAGGCCAGCAGCGACCCCGACGAGAGGAGGAGGGCCGAACGCTTCCTCAGGGGGGAGATAGGCCCCGAGGAGCTGGGAGAGGAAGAGCGGTAGCGGCGCAGAGACGGGCTACTCAAGCTCCTCTATGCCCTCGGGTGCTTGTTTAGGCGAGACTATACCCGCGGCCTGGGCTTCAAGCTCCGCTCTTAGGTCGTCGTTTATGTAGGGCGCTATGAGGTATATCTTATTCTCTATGTAGGATCCCTCCTCCTCGCTCACAAGCCTGTTGTCGAAGCTAATGGTGTACACGACCAAGTCGAAGGCGGCTTCCTTAGAACCCTTCCTCCTAAGGCCGAAGGGTCTCAGGATGTCAACGAGCTTGCCGGGTATTGGTAGGCCCAGCGTGACCTCCCTAACCTCCTTTATTACGATGAAGTCGCTCACTCTGGGATCCCACTCCTCCAGAGCCTTACGCGCCACCTCCTTAACGACGGCCTCCAGCTCGCCCTCAACGACGCTACTCTCCGTCACCTTTCCCTCCTCAGCCCTTATTACGAGCACCTTCAACCAGCTGAGCACCTCACCACTGGAGCCTCCGGGATTAGGAGAGGGTTTATAGCACGCGCTGCCGCCACCCCTCCAAAAGACCGCTCGCCCCCTCTACCGTTCCTGGAAGCCCGCGCTTCGACATAGTGGGTAAGCGCCTTGAGAGTGCGTGGTGGCATAGTATAATAACCAGGAGACCCGTACACAATGTGGAGGTAAACGGTGAGACCGCGGCTGTGGGGTGTGTCGAGCCGTGGTGGGCAGGGTTAAGACGGGTATACCCGGGATGGACGAGATACTGAACGGCGGGATCCCGGAGAGGAACGTAGTCCTCCTAAGCGGGGGGCCGGGGACGGGTAAGTCCATATTCTCCTATCAATACCTCTGGAACGGGCTCAGACAGGGAGAGCCGGGGGTCTTCGTGGCGCTAGAGGAGCACCCCGTTCAAGTTAGGATAAACATGAGCCAGTTCGGCTGGGATGTGAAGCCATACGAGAGAGAGGGATCGTTCGCCATAGTTGACGCATTCACGGGCGGCGTCGGGGAAGCAGCTAAGAGGGAGCGATACGTGGTGCGAGACCCCGAGGACGTCGGCCTACTAGTTGACGTACTCAAGGAGGCCATAAGGGACACCGGGGCCAAGAGGGTTGCAGTCGACTCAGTCTCCACGCTCTACCTGGCAAAGCCCGTCCTCGCCAGGAGAACAGTAATGGTTCTCAAGAGAGTTCTAAGCGGCCTAGGCACGACAAGCATCCTAGTAAGCCAGGTCAGCGTCACAGAGAGGGGCTTCGGAGGCCCCGGCGTCGAGCACGCTGCAGACGGCATAATAAGACTAGACCTAGACGAGATAAACGGCGAGCTCGTGAGGAGCCTAATAGTATGGAAAATGAGGGGCACCAGGCACAGCATGAGAAGGCACCCATTCGAGATAACAGATAAAGGCATAATCGTATACCACAACAAGGTGGTAAGAATAGGGAGAACATTCACAATACAAGAAGCCTAAACACAAACAAACCCACACGGGGAACCTACTCCTCCACTTTGCCCCCGAAACCCGAAACAATAGGCATCACAACGTGTGGAATTACTGCATTAATCACTAGCAACCAAGCCAGGGCAACCAAGCCAGGAGAGAGGTGGGACCCGCCGCCCTCACGACAGGGGGATCCGCGGGCCCAGCGGTCCCCAAGCGGGAGGCCCACGCAACACGGGAAACCCCAGGGCTCGCAGGGCCTCCCCCGGGCCCGGTGGGGGGGTAAGCGTCTTGGCAGGGGTCGACCCCCGAGGCCCCTTAGGGGGCGAATGCCCCTTAGGGGCTTCGTTGGGGGTTGACCCCTATGCCTTGGCGCCCCCCGAGAGGCCCCGCGAGCCCAGGGTCCGTGTTGCGCGGGGCACTCCGCGGCTCGGGGAGCCGCCCGCGCGGCACGGATCCCGCCTTGGCCCCCTTATGGGGGGCTTGGGCGGCGGGTCCCGAGGGTGGCCGCTTGCGCGGCCCGGTGCTCTGCTTGTTAGGGATTGGTTTTAGGGGGTGAATGCTGGCGGGAGTTTCACTCCTCAAAAAGAGGGTGGGTTTGGGGTTTTGCTTCCAGCCTTGGTTTTAGGGTATGGGCTTCTTTAGGAGCTCCTCTATTATCTTCTCGGCGTTCTTTTTTACCTCGTTCATCCTCTCCTCGTAGTAGTTGCGCCCCGTGGTGTCTATCGTTATGACTAGTGGCCCGAAGTCTTGTACTTCGAAGACCCACAGGGCCTCGGGTATGCCTAGTTCGTCGAGCCAGAAGACGTCGATTACTCTTTTGATGGCGTTTGCCGCTAGTGCTCCGGCGCCGCCGGTGAATACTGCGTATACGGCCTTGTACTTCTTCATGGCCTCGGCTGTGCGGGGTCCCATACCGCCCTTGCCTATCACCATCTTTATCCCAGTCTTCTCTATGAACTCCGCCTCGACGCTCTCCATCCTCATGCTGGTTGTCGGCCCTGCCGCTCTTATCTCCCAGGTGCCGTCGGGCCTTCTGACGGCTACGGGGCCGCAATGGTAGAGTGCCAGGCCCCTGAGGTCTATGGGGGGCTTCTCTCCCTTCTCGAGTAGCTCCAGCACCTTCTTATGGGCCTCGTCCCTGGCCGTGACTAGAGTGCCGCTTATGTATACTATATCACCGACGCGGAGCCTCTCAACGTCCTCGTCGCTCAGGGGGGTTCTAAGCCTATACTCCGCCATTCCCACTCACCCCTCTATCGAGGGAACACCGGGCCTGCATCCCCCACCCTCCTCGGGGAGGAGGTGCTTTGATAGTATCCTGGCCTCGCCGGAGCTCGTTACCTCCGCCTCCACCCTCCTCACGGCCCAGCAGTTGGTTACTATGCCTATAGCGAAGGTGGCCGGGTGCCTGTGGGCGTAGTCGAACTTAACGTCCAGCACGCTAGTCCTGCCGCCGAAGCCGTGGGGGCCAACCCCCAGTTTGTTGAGGGCATCCAGTAGCTCCTCCTCGAACTTGGCGAGCCTGGGATCCTCGTTCCTCACCCCAATAGGCCTCAGTAGAGCGCGCTTTGCAAGGCTCACAGCCATGTCGCCACCAGCGGCAACGGCGACTCCAACGACTAGTGGTGGGCAGGGCAGCGGGCCCGCCCTAGCTATGGCCTCTACCACCGCCTTCTTAAGGTTCTCCCAGCCCTTCAGCGGGGTCGACATGACGAGCGTGGTTGGAGCCTCGCTGCCGCCACCCTTCATGAGTAGGTGCACGTGCAACTTATCCCCAGGCACTAGATCCACGTGAACCCATGGAACGTAGCGGCCGGTGTTATCGCCGCTGTTGCGCGCATACACGGGGTCCACAGCGTTAGGCCTCAGGTACCCCTCGCGGGTGGCCCTCCTTATCCCCTCAGCAGCCGCTTCTATGACCCCGGATCTCAGGGGGAACTCGTCGCCTAGCTCTATGAACAGGTATGGGGTCCCGGTGTCCTGGCATATAGGCCTGCTGGTTCTACAAGCGATCTCAATATCTTTGAGTATAGCGTCGAGCTGGGCACGCGCTAGGGGGTTATCCTCCGCCTCCCTAGCCTTCCTGAGGGTGTCGTATACGTCGACGGGGATCCTGGTGGCAGCAGTCTTAGCCATTGTGTAGAAGAGGTTCACTAGCAGCTCCCTTGACACGCTCAAGCCTGTTGCCACCTCTCCACATGCAGTGAAGGGGCCCCCACACTTAAGCTCTTGCACGTAGAGCGACCACTATACCAGCCGGCGATCCCCTGATAACCTCTAAGATTTAGCCCGGGGGGCCATCTGATCCTCATATATGAAAACATATAAACACGTGAAAAACAGGTACAACGTATTTAACTGTAGGATTCTAGTGGGCTCCAGAGCGTGAGTGCCCTAGCACTGGAGGGTGAATGCTTTGAGAGAGTTCGAGTATGGTGCTTGGAGAGAGATATTCGACGCTACAACGAGGATACTATCAACGTATAGGGGGCCCGAGGACTGGGAGCGTGTGAAGAGGCTGATAGCAGAGGAGGTTGCAAAACTGCTGTTGAGGAGGTTCCACACCATAAGGAGGATAGCCCTAGCCGACCTCTCAGGCGGCGAATGCGCCAGCGACTCCAGGCCCAGCCTAGATATAGACTTGCTGGTAGTCGTAGATAGCCCCGCTGAGGCCTACGCCCTCAAGAGCCTCGAGCAAGTACTTGATAACGCTATTAGAGAGGCCTTCATACACACCCTACCCTTCGAGGAGTACAAGAAGCTCGCCACCTTCTATAAGAGGGGTCTACACCACAACTTACTTGAGGTACACGTGAACGATCTATATGCACGCAGTAAATCCCGGGACTGCCCGCCGATAGAGCTGTATGCTGTTGAACCCTCCTCTAGGGCTCCTCAGGCCTCCTCCTCGAGTCTGCGCGCCGCTATCTCATAGGCCTTCACCACGTCGCCCTTAGTTATTATACCTACTAGCCTCGCCTCATTATTCCTATCAACTACGGGTAGCCTCCCAATCCCGTGTCTAACCATTTTATCGAGGGCCTCCTGAACGGTCTAGTCGGGATAGGCGGCCACCAGGTTCTTAGAGGCTATGCCGTACACCCTAACCTTCCCCGGCCTCCTTCTCAAAGCCTTAAGCTTTGCAGGATCGCTCCTCGCGGCTATACCCGCGAGCCTACAATCCCTGACGACGGGGTAGCCCGTGCGGCGACTCTCCCCGAATAGTATTTCGAGGAGCTTAGAGACGCCGAGGAGAAGCATCGTCGCCAACGGTATACTGCCGGCCAGCGCGGCGCCCAGCTCCCCGTATCCGGCGCC
>JALSQM010000140.1 GCA_026985385.1 Acidilobaceae archaeon
TGTCGAGGCCGCCAGGGACGAGGCTGTATACGCCGCCTTCGGCCCCAGGGACTGGTACATGACACCCAACCTCTACTGGAGCCCCGGCATGGTTGCCCCCCTCTACGTGCTGGGGAGGTACTGGACCAACTACTCCCCGACATTCCAGGAGCCCGAGGACTACGCTAGAACTAGCCTCCAAAGGGCCGCTAGGGAGTACGCCGTCGATAACGCCGGCTTCTGCAGGTTCCACAGGGGCTGGCTGGAGAAGGTGATAGATAAGGCCTACGAGGCCCTAGGCTCCAGCGTTGACCCCGTGAGCCACGCACTCAAGATGTACGCCCTCATAGGCGAGTACCGCAGGATGGCCGGCGCCCAGCCCCTGCCCTGGGAGTCCAGGAAGACCATGGACCTAGTTGCCACCATAGCAGCGGAGCTGCGGGTGAGCCCCTGGGCTGAGAGGATGGCCGAGGATAGAGGTGCCATCCTGGAGTGGTGGAGGAGGTTCGAGAGGGAGGTGGAGAGGATCCTCCAGCAGAGCACGTAATACCCCCCGGTAACCCCCTCCACATGGGGGGATCGTGCCGGGGCTAGGCGAGCTCGTCGCCAGGCTTAGAAGGCTCGTGAAGGCCGACGGCGTCCACCTGGTCTTCAAGAGTAGGGAGGCGGAGGAGCTCTTCGACAGGGTTAGAGACGAGATAGTGAGGCTCGCAGTCGATGAGGGGGAGGTTGAGAGGGCCCGCCTCTGGGCTTCCATCCTGGCCGAGGAGCTTAGGAGGGCTTCAAGCCTCCTCGGGGCTCTAGGCTGGAGTTACTCGAGGGAACTCAGGAGCTTCCTGGAGGATCCCAGGCTCCACTTGAGGAAGAAGCTCTTCAACTACGTCTTCGACCTCGCGAGGGGCAGGCTCGGGGAGGACGAGGTCATAAGAAGGGGGGCGGCGGCCGTTAGGACGAGCCTGAGGACCAACCTTAGGAGTATATACCAGGACTGGGTGCTCGCGGCACTCCTATCCCACCTGGGCTCCATGGGGGCCCGCCTCATCTACCCCGAGACCGGCGTCATACTACTCGAGAGGAGTGGGAGGCAGAGAAGCGGCTCCATACCGCCAAACGCCGTTGTTAGGCTCCCCTGGGGCGAGGTGAGCTTCTTCCTCGAGGCCCCCAGGCCCATAGGCTGGGAGGACACCGGCGACCTCGAGAGGAGCTGGAGGCTATACACCATGCTGAGACCCGACATACTGGTCTACCCGGGCAGGGTTCTCGATATAGCTGCTCCGGATAGGGATCCGCCAATAATCAGGCCCCACACGATAATAGAGTGCAAGGAGCTCCCCGACTGGTACGAGCGCGTGAGGGACCTCAGGGGCCCCCTGGCCAAGCCTATGAGGGCCACCGAGTGGAGGGCCCGCTGGCTCCAGGGTCTCGAGGAGGGTCTAGCAGACATACTAGGCGTTGAGAGGAGGCGTATAGAGGACTTCGCCGAGGGCAGGGCTAGGACTCTGAGGGTGAGGGAGCCCAGGCTACTCCTACTCTACAAGGAGACCTTCAAGCCCGAGAGGTTCCACTTAGTATCAAGGGCCCCGCTACCCGCGGAGCTTAGGAGGGACCTGGAGTCTAACGGCATAATAGTACACGCCCCGGTCGAGATAGGGGACCGCGAGGCCCTGAGGAGCTTGGCGGCCGAGATAGCTGAGAGCGCCAAGCCAGCCGAGGATCCTAAATCCATAGAGTACATTGTGGGCAAGGCGCTGGAGGAGGCATCAAAGGCCTACAGGAGGGGGGAGGACCCGGCTAGAGCACTCGGCCTTGCAATGCTGAGGTCGCTCGCCGAGATGGGAGTACCCACTGCTAGAGAGCTGCTGGTCTCCTATCTGAAAGAGGGTAGAGGTGAAGCGGAGGCCCACCACTAGTTCGGCTCCCAGCGGCTACGGGTTTCCCCGCCCTTCCCGGCGGGTACGGTTAAATACTGGGTAATGTGCACTGATCGACGGAGAGAGGTGCACCCACCTTGAATAGGGCTTCCACTTCCCTAGCAAAACTTCCCGCGGCAATAATCGTGGCTCTAATAGTCATAGGCATTGGGGCCTCCTACGCCCTCTACCACACCCGAACAGCTACAAGTGGCCAGGGAACCGTAACACCCAGCAATAGCAGGATAATAGTAGTAACCGACCTCCTCGGTAGGAGGGTAGCGGTAAAGCTCCCCGTGAGGAGGGTGGTCGCTGTAGGACCCGGCGCTTTGAGGCTCATAGTATACCTTAACGCCACCAAGTACGTTGTCGGTGTCGAGGCTGTGGAGAAGCTGTGGGATCCCGTGGGGAGAGTCTACATAATGGCGCACCCAGAGCTCAGGAGTCTACCCGTCATAAGCCCCGGGGGGCCCGGCAAGATGCCTGACGCAGAGGAGATAGTCAAGGTGAAGCCCGACGTGATATTTGTGACATTCCTCACACGCGAGGAGGCAGACGCCCTCCAAGAGAAGACGGGCGTGCCCGTCGTGTCGCTGGGAAGCCCGGTGCTGACAAGCGTTGAGAGCCTCAACGACTTCTATAAGGCCCTCCGCCTAGCAGGCCTCATATTAGGCAGGGAGAGGAGGGCTGAGGAGCTGATAGCCTACACTAAGTCCCTCGTAAGCGATCTCCAGAGGAGGGTTGAGGGCGCTAAACTTAACTTGAGCGTGTACGTGGGCGGCATAGGCTATAGGGGGAGGAGGGGGATAACGTCGACGTGGTGTCACTACCCCCTCTTCGCCATGCTCAACGTTGAAAGCGTCGTGGACGAGGCCGGCTGCAAGGGAGGGCACGTCGATGTCAGCAAGGAGTTCCTAGTAAGGTGGAACCCCGATGTAGTGTTCATAGACGAGAACGGCCTACAATTAATACTAATGGACTACTTGAAAGATAGAGGCTTCTATGAGTCCCTGAAGGCCTTTAGGGATGGAAGGGTCTACGGTATACTGCCCTTCAACTATTACGCTACAAACTACGAGTTAGCACTCGCGGACGCCTACTATATAGGGAAGATCCTGTTCCCCTCGAGGTTCGCCGATGTGAACCCTGTAGCTAAGGCCAACGAGATAATGAAGATGTTCGACGGGAAACCCCTCTACCAACAGCTGGCGAAGAGGTATGGGGGCTTCAAGCAGTTAAACCTAGCATCGCTAGCCGGAGGGGGCTCCTAGAGAGTTGCAGGCGAGCCGGAGGGCTAGCCGGGCATACCCCCTGCTCACGCTTGCCTCCCTAGCACTTCTAGCACTAGGCTTCCTCGTAGTCATCCTCATAGGCGACTACCCCCTCCCACCCTCGGTGCTGGCAGACCTGCTCCATGGACGTGTCCCGCTGATGTATAGGGAGGTGCTTAACATAAGGCTTACCAGAGCCCTTACAGGTCTTCTCGTAGGAGGCTCGCTGGCCCTAAGCGGAGCGGCCCTTCAAGCCATAACCAGGAACCCGCTAGCCTCCCCCTTCACCCTAGGAGTCTCCCAAGCAGCAGGCTTCGGAGCGGCCGCGGCCATAGTAGCGCTGGGAGCAGGCTCCTCAAGCGCGCCCCCAGCCGTTGTCCAGGTATTGAACCCCTACCTAATCTCCACAGCGGCCTTCGCCTCCGCCGTTATAGCTCTAGCCTTCATGTATGCTGTGAGCCTACGGGGAGGGATGACGCCCACCGCCGTCGTTCTAGCCGGCGTTGCCGTCGGCTTCCTCTTCCAAGCATTAACGATGCTTGTAGAGTACGTGGCTCCGAGCGAGGTGCTAGTCGCGGAGGCGCTCTTCTGGATGTTCGGCGACATATCTAGAACCACGTGGACCGAGGTAGGGCTAATACTAGTCGTCACCGTCATCTTATACATCGCCCTCAGGCTGAGGTGGATGCATCTCAACGCCGTGCTCTTAGGCGATGAGACCGCTTATAGCCTCGGCGTGGAGTTGAGGAGGTTCAGGGGCTTAGTCATAGCGCTGACCGCCCTAGCTACCGCTGTCGACGTCTCATTTGTCGGTGTGATAGGCTTCATAGGATTGATAGCTCCTCATATAGCGAGGCTACTCGTAGGGAGGAACTATAGGCTCCTGCTCCCCCTATCATTCTCCATTGGGTCATGCCTCCTACTGCTAGCTGATGAAGCGGGCAGGCTCATACTAAAGCCTAACACCCTCCCAGTAGGCGTCACCATATCCCTGATCGGGGCCCCCCTCCTCGTGGTCCTACTTAGGCGTGGTGGAGAGCATGGATGGTAGATCCTTGGAGGGCCAGGGCGGTGGGGAGGGCCTAGAGGTTGAGGATCTCGCCTGTAGCTACGATGGTAGGAGGACGGTCGTTGAGGGGGTCTCATTCAAGGCCAGGCCTGGAGGGATAACCCTGCTCCTAGGCCCCATAGCCAGCGGTAAAACCACGATACTGAGGTGCATAGCCGGTGTACTGAGGCCCTCTAGGGGGAGGATAAGGCTTGGATCCATGGATCTGCAGCGTATGAGGCAGAGGGAGCGGGCCAGGCTAATCGCATACGTGCCCCAGCAGGTGAGCCTGGCTGACATCTACGTGATAGACGCCGTGCTCCTAGGGAGGCTACCCCACCTAGGCCTGACAGGCCCCGGCGACCGGGACTATGAGGCTGCTTGGAGGGCCCTGAGGACCCTAGGCATAGAGGAGCTGGCCTATAGGAGGCTCCCCGAGCTTAGTGGCGGGCAGCTACGGTTGGTCGCCATAGCCCGGGCGCTCGCCCAGGACCCCCTTGTCCTCCTACTCGACGAGCCTACAAGCAACCTAGATATAGCCACGAAGGTGCGCCTCCTCCGGTTGATTAGGAGGATAACCGTTGAGAGGGGGCTCATAACTGTGGCGTCGACCCATGATGTCGTAGTCGGCCTCCGCTACAGTGACGAGGTTGTACTCGTCAAGAACGGTAGACCACGAGCGGTGGGCCCCCCCGAGTCCATTGGCGTGGATAGGATCTCGGACACATACGGTATTGGGGTGGAGATGCTATGGAGGGATGGAAAGCCCCTGGTAATCCCTGTCCCAGAGGAGGACTCGAGGAAGCCGGGGTGAGCGGCTGGGGAGGGAGCGCGATTACCCTCACGCCCATAGGCCGCGTTGTTAGGGAGGAGAAGAGGCTCGCCCCGTTCGGCGACGCTTACAGCGTCTACGCCTACGACGAGGAGCTGCGTAGCCGCGAGGCGCTCATCTACATATACGCCCCCTACAGGGGGGCCCTCCTAGGGCTTAGGCCGGGAATGCTGGTATGGATACTATGGTATGCCCACCTCTCACCCAGGCCCCGCTCCCTGCTAGTGCACCCCTACGGGGATCCCAGGAGGCCCCTCAGGGGGATCTTCGCCACTAGGAGCCCCGTGAGACCGAACAACATCATGCTATCACTCACTCGGATCACGAGACTCGTGGACTGCGGCTTCCTAGTCAAGGGGTTGGACGCCGTCGACGGGAGCCCCGTTATAGACGTTAAACCGTATAGTGAGGGCCTGGACTCCCCCGAGTCTGTGCCCGGCTAGGGGCTTGAGAGATGCGCGCCATGCTGTTGAGGAGCGCCTACCTAAAGCTGGAGGCGGCGGAGAGCCTGGCAGGTAGGGGGCTCTTCGAGGCCTCTCTCCTGCATCTAGCATCTGCTCTCAGACTCCTCATATCGGCGCTGCTGGATCTCGTAGGGTTGGAGCCTCATTCCTGTAGCCTTGCTGGTTCTCTATCCTTGATAGTGCGTAGATGGAGAAGTCTCGGCCTCCAAGCCTGGTCGGAGCGCCTATTAGAGATTAGCAAGAGGTACCGTGCTATACTCGTATGCCTCGACTCCCTACAGCATAGTGGCGTCGCCACCCCTGGTTGTGGCCCTCCGGAGGAGCTGTATAGAGGGGGGATCCAAGTGTTCCAGGAGCTACTCGGCATCTACAGGGATCTAGCTGGGGGCCGATGATCTCCTCTGGTAAAGAATCCCTATCCCCAGTACGATGAACGACACCGGTATGGCTCCTAGAACGACTAAGAGTGCCCTATGCCAGAAGTTGGCGCTACACGTATCCAGAGGCCAGGGGCAACCTCCATTGCAGAGGTGGGTGTTCGCTATAGAGGATATTATGAGGAAGCCTCCCCCGATGAAGACGGCGAGCATCCATGAAGCTATGATTATCTTAGCCGCCTCCCCGGGAGTGTAGATCGAGCCCACGCTCTTCCCTTCACCGCATACTCCGAGGTAGACTTAAATACATTGAGGGTGCACCCCGCCTAGGTGGAGGGTGCGCGGAGTGGTTAAGAGGGTGGAGTTCGTAGCTAAGGATATAATAGCTGAAAACGAGAGGCTCGCCGCGAAGCTTAGAAGTCTCTACGACGAGCTCGGAGTTAAAGTATTAGAGTTCCTCGGCGGGCCAGGTAGCGGTAAGACCCTTGTGATAGAGAGGCTCCTAGAGCTGATGACAAAGGACGTAGACCCCTCCAGCATAGTCTACATAGGGGGGGATGTAGCTACGAGCCTCGACGCCGAACGTATCGCTAAATATGGGGTTAAGACTATCCAGATAAACACTGGGGGGACGTGCCACCTCGAGGTGCCCCATATCGAGGAGGCGATCAAAGCCTTGGGCGGCCCCCAGGAGCTCTCCAAGGCCCGCATAATGATTATAGAGAATGTAGGTAACATTATTTGCCCCTTTAACTTCCCCCTGGGAGCGCACCTCAGGATAATGGTAGCCGATGTAGCGGAGGGGGAGGATAAGTTCGTGAAGCACCCCCTCAGCACTATGGTCAGCGATTTAATAGTCATAAATAAAATCGATATAGCGGATGCCATGGGGGTAAATGTGGACAAGATGATTGAGGATGCTAAAAGAATAAACCCGAGGGCCCCAGTTGTGCTGGTAAGCGCTAAAAAGGGCCTAGGGATAGGGAAGCTATACAGGCTAATACTCGACATGCTAGGGGAGGAAGCCCCTAATGCATGAGACAAGCATAGCACTTGCCATACTATCGGCTGTCGAGGAGAAGTTTAGATCCCTGCCGGGAGCCAGGCGTGTCACCGCAATTAACCTACGCATTGGGCTCCTGAGCCTCGTAGACGTTGAGAGCCTACGCTTCGCACTCCAAGTGGCCTCGCGGGGCACACCTGCTGAAGGCGCCGAGGTTAACATAACTCTAGAGCCCCCACTCTTCAAGTGCCGCGAGTGCGGCCACACATGGGAGGTCCCCATAGAGGAGCTGAAGAAGGTGGCCGAGGAGCTAGGCCTCCTATCCGCTATGCACATCTACCCTGACGTCATACTCGGGTACCTTAAATGCCCCCGATGCGGCTCCACTAATATAGAGATAATTCGCGGTAAAGGCGTTGTACTGGAGTCAATCGAGGTAGACACAGAGGAGTAGGGGGTGATGCGGGTCTGGTGGTTAAAACCGGTGTCTCCATACCCGACGAGCTCTATGAGGAGCTGAGGAGGCTTGCGGAGGAGAAGGGGTATAAGAGTATCTCAAGCATTATCCGCGACGCTATAGAGCTCTTCATCGCATTTAACAGGTGGTGGTTACGCGACGAGCTGGTCACAGGTAGTATTCAAGTACTCGTACGCGACGAGAGAGCGCTTCATAGGGTCATTGACGTCCTCGAGTCTAGTAGGAGTATAGTGAAGCACTTCCTAGTTGAGCCTAGGAGTGGGGCCTCCCTAGTCCTAGGTATCGTTGAGGGCCCCGGGGGCGAGGTCAAGAGGCTCTATGGAAGAATGGCTCGACTCGATGGGGTTCTAGCAATCCAGGCCAGTCTACTCCCCGCCATCCAGGAGCCCAGGCTTGAAGAGGCCAGCCTTTAGTATGTACTCCGTCGCGTCGTCGAGCTTCCCCGTGACAGCATTATACCAGGCAAGTATAACATCATCCCTCTCCGCAGCGTAGTCCCCAGTCTCTGGGAGGACTAGGATGCGGCATCCGAGCACCTTATAGGGCGCTAGCGCCGCTGGCACCGAGTCTGAGGGCCTAAGTTTATCGATGAACTCGAGCCTCCTACGCCAGACATCAACCTCGAAGGTCGAGAACATGTGGGGGTAGTACCCACAAAGTATGGGGACCATGTGAGGGTACACCTCTACTCCAGCGGGATCCCCGCTCCTCACTAGGGCTAGCTTCACGCCCCATACGCTGTAGGGGTCGGGGTACCCCGCCACATAGTAGCCATCATCAGAGTCAAGCCTCCTCAGGTATACCACGCCAGCGGCTCTGCCACGCCTGATGAGGAGGACGTTCGAGGCTATGGCCTTAAACTCGATGGGAAACCCCATCTTTACCGCAGAGCGTAGGGCTTCAACTGCTATATCCGAGAGCCTAATCCCCATACGCCCGCTAACCCCCCTCCGGGGATTAGTATGTGAGCCAAAAAGTGCGGGGTAGTATAAGTGAGTTAAATTTATTATTACATTTAAAATAATGAGGGATTAGAGGTAGTGCGTCGAAGTTATTATCTTCTTCACGGCGCCTAGGACTCTCCCATCCCTCACGAATGTTATGTGGGCCGCGCAGGCTAGGCATGGATCGAAGCTCCTTATAGCCCTCACGTAGTCGAGGCCCGTCCAGTCCTTGGGGTCGGTCTCCTCTGTCACCACGGTGTTGACGGCGCTCTCCTCGAAGGGGCTCCGGCCCCACCTGTCGAAGGGGCTCACGTTACCCGTGGTGGGCGCGTGTATCTGTATGTTTAGCACCTTACCCGCCTTCTGGACCATCCAGTGCCTCACGGTTCCCCTGGGGGCCTCGGTGAAGCCCACGCCGAAGGTTATCCTGCCCGGCTTCTTCCACGGCCTGCTAGCCCTGGTGTGGCCGGATTTGACGTACTCCAGGGCCTTCGTGACGTTGTTCCACGCCGCTACGATGTCGACTAGCATGTTGAACGCTCTAGCCCATAGCCTGTAGATTGTGGAGCTATAATCTGGGACCTTCCACTCGAACGTCATCTCCTCGCATACGCTCTTCGGTAGCTCCTCCGTGCACGCCCTCGGCAGGGTAACCTTGAGCTTGCCGGAGCCGTCACTCTTGAATAGGCCTAGCGAGTCGCTGGCTGGCTGCTGGGATGTGACCTTCATCCTCGCGTAGGGGCCCACCTCGAAGGGCGTTATAGTTCCGTCCTTCCACACCATCCTCACGTGGGTTGCCCACGTGTACTTGCCGTCCCAGCTCTTAGCGGTCGGGTTGGGTAGGGTCACCTTCAGCCAGGGGTGGAAGACGGGTGCCCCATAGGCCTTGCCTAGTATGGCCTCGCTTATCTCGTCCCACCGGCCCCAGTTGAGCTTGTTGCCCAGGGGATCCGTGAAGCCTGTCTTCTCTAGCTCACCATACCATGGTAGGTTCTTCACCTTATCCGCCCAGTCCTTATAGAAGGCGTGTTGCACGTGCTCGAAGAGTGATACCTGGGACTCCGCATAGCTAGTGGTGACTAGGCTCCCCCTGAGCACTATACCGGGCTTTATGAGTCTCTTCCTCGCAGCGGAGTCTATGCCCTTATAGAATTCCTCCCACTCCGTGCTACACTCCTCCCAGCCGCCGCAGCCCCCTATGGATGAGTACTCCTCCGGGTCATCGAATAGACCGCCTGAGAGCACGGCGCCCACCGTGGAGACCCTCGGGTTGGGGTGGTAGCTTGTCCCGTTCTCCGCGTAGCCGTGCCTGCTCACGTAGAAGTCGTAGAGGTCCCAGAGCGCTGTGTATAGGTATTTGGCCCACGCTGTAAGCTTCACTAGCCTGAACATGTAGCCCATTAGGAGGTACTCCGCGTTCGTGAGGTCAGTAGTTATGCCCCCCGGCACGAGGGTTGAGGGGTGGCTGTGCCTACCATACAGTAGGACTCCAGCCTCCCTGGCGAGCCTCTGGAACTTCACTGCCAGCTGCCACAGCTTCCCGGTTATGGGTGTGAGGGCGTCCATTATGTCGGCTATCTTAGTGAAGCCATGCACATCCCTATGCTCGGCTAGGGTCTCCAGAGCGTCTTGGTAGACGCTCTTCGTCATCAAGTCCACGACGGGGCTACTGTAGTCGGGCCCCTCAAGCATTACGAGTATTATAGTGTGGTCGTAGACGTGGTCTGTCATTGCGAAGGCCATGTTCCTGAGGGCGACCCCCAGCGGCGTGGGGGGTACACCGTAGACCATATCCGTAGCTATTACATCAGCGTTAGCGTGGCTTGCACCGCAGACACCGCATATCCTACTGGTTATATGTGGCAGATCCTCGGGCGGCCTCCCCAGCGAGAATACCTCGAAGCCCCTGAACATCGTTACGAAGCTCCTAACGGTCTCGGGCCTCGCCCTCCGAGCGTTGGTGTCCACTATTACACGCAGAGCAAGGTGGCCCTCGATACGTGTTATGGGGTCTATAATCATCTCCATCTCAACCACTGCGACTCACCTCCAAGTGCCACGTATACTCAACCCGAAACCCCGCCTCTGCAACGCAAAAAATCACGGGGCAACCCCCAACTCCCTCCTAAGCCTCTCATACCAGAGTGGGTGCTCGTCCTTCACCCTCTCCAGGGGCATCTTGCCGTGGATGAATGTAGTGTTTATGGGGAAGTCCGTTGGGCGGAAGTGGCCCGAGGCTATATGAACCATCCAGAGGTACACGATGGCGAGTATAGCCTCCTTCACGTGGGTTATCCAGAAGACCCCATTGAGGAACTTCGGCCCGAACACCGCCATGAAGGCCCCGGGTATTCCTAGCACCAGGATACCCCAGTAGACGCCCCAGTACTCGAATAGCTCCTCAGGGTTATACTTGTCCCTCACGGGTCTCTTGGGCCTGAGCCCCACGAACCATAGGAGGCAGCCCCAGAGTGTCTTCAGGAAGGTCCATAGCCTCCAGAACTGGAGTATGGGGTACTTCTCCATAACGGGCTCCCTCCTGATTAGGCTTATCAGTATCCTGACTCCATAGTAGGCGAAGTGGAAGATTAGGAGTACCCCCATGAGGAGACCCGAGATCACGTGCGCCTTCACGAAGGCGTCTCTACTGCCGAAGTATAGGAACTTCCAGTAGGGGTTGTTGCCGAGGTTCATTACTATGCCCGTGTAGGCGCATACTATGAGTGTAGAGAAGAGCCATATGTGCTGGATCCTCTGCCATAGCGTGAACTTCTCGACCCATACATCCCTCTTACCCTCCTCGCTCTTGTAGTAGTTCCTCCACCTCCTGAATTCGGGTGCGAACGCCGCGAAGGAGCCGAGGGTCCACCAAGCCCCGACTATGGCAACCGCTATGATGAGGATGTCGAACGCCAGCGCGAGGAACTCGCGCCACCACATCGTGCTTGATAGGGAGAAGTGGTGGATAACATAGTCGAGCTCCGCGGAGCCCTCAGCTTTCAGGGGCTTGTAGCTGAAGTAGTACATCATCAGGAAGCCTGTGCCCACGAGCGCCGCCACCACTATAAGGTTCGCCACCAGCCCAGGAGTCCACTTGAGCCTAGCCTCCTCAGCCGCCAAGGCCTCCTACCCCCCACCCTGCGGGGCCTCCGCCTTCTCGGCCTCGGCGCCCTCCTCGGGGGGCTTACCCTTCTTGGAGCGTAGCTCAGCCCACACGCCAGCCGCTACGCCAGCGGCAGCCACGGCTATGGCGCCCCCTAGAGCGGCTCTCTTCAGCTCCTCCTCGCTTGCTGTGACGTAGGGCAGCTTCTCGTAGAAGGGCTCGAAGCTATCGGTGAAGCCGGGCTCCGTGCAACCAATACAGACGCCGCCGGTCCTCGTGGGGCCTCCCACGCCGTTGACCCAGCCGACCTTGTTCCACGGGCAGTGGGATATGGGGCCCTTGCATCCCACTGCGTAGAGGCATCTAGCGCTGTTCTCCCCGGGGTACTTCCTGAAGTCCCCGGCAGCGTACCATGCAGCCCTCGGGCACTGCTCGTGGGTAGTCTTACCGAATATGTAGGTCGGCCTCCAGTACTCGTCCAGCTCCGGCAGTGGGAGCTTGCCGAGGGCCCAGAGCACCATATGCGCTATCACCCTCAGCTGCCCGTTACCGTTTGCCGGGCAGCCCGGCACGGCGACGGCGGGCCTGCAGTTCGACCTCACCTCCCCGGGGCCCAGGCTGCAGCGCTTGTAGGCGAAGTTCCTGAATGGAGCCGCCTCCGGCGCCAGGTCTATGAAGCCCTTGAAGCCCCTCCTCTTATCGGGGAAGAACCCCACGGCCCCCGTGGGGCTGAGGCTCCAACCCCGGGAGCCCCACTTCTCGAAGAGGTCGTAGCCCATCTTCTTCATGAAATCAGCCTCTACGACCTTGTTTGCTATGAGGCCCCCGTAGGAGGCGCAGTTGCCTACCGTTATGACCGCCACAGCCCTCTTCAGCAGCCTCCTGAGCCAGGTTGCGCAGCTCACGGGTTTACCGTTCTCCTCCCCTATGTAGCAGAAGTAGTCCACATGCTCCGGCACGCCCGAGACGCCGTGTAAGGAGGCGAGGGAGCTGTCTATCGGGATACTGCCCTCGATAACAAGTACGAAGGGATCCAGCTTACCCTCGGAGGCTAGCTTGAGTATATCTATGGGGCTCGTCAGCAGGATCCCGGGGTTATACCCTAGCGAGACGAAGGTCTTCAACGTATCTACTAGGGGATCCCTCACCCCGAGCTTCTTAGCCCTCTCCTCAAGAGCCTTAATGAGGTCCTCAGCCTTCTCGGGGTGCTTCACGAGGTCCCAAGCGTAACTCGGGGTTCTCTCGCCCCAGCTGAGCATCACGGTCTCGTGGAAGAGTAGCCTGACTGTGCCGGGGCCTACTGTGTGGCTCATACCCCCGAGGATCGTTATGAGATCCGGTTCGGTCGCCTGGATCAGGGCGGTAGTGTTGCCAGCGCAATCCTGAGCCTCGAACCACACGATATTTACGTGACCCTTCTTGACCTCATCTACGGCGGCCTTGACCACCCTACTCCAATCGAGCGAGGCGAAGAGCGTGGAGGCACCGAGGAGCTTTAGGAACTCCCTACGAGTAACACTCACAGCACTCCCCCCGCTCACGCTGGGGGGGCTACGCCCACCCCTATCCTACCCCAAGAGTTGTATAAATACTTTCTACTATGTGAAATCAACTTGTATTCTAGCATATGTTTTGTGCTATTGCAACAAAGTATTTGTTACCCTTCCAGGCCCAGCGAATCCCTGGGTGTGCCATGGTAGAGTCCGGGGCTCCCGAGTGCGATCCAGGCCCCCTCCTGGAGAAGCTGGAGAGGATGATTGCCAGCAAGCAGTGGAGCCAGTGGCTCGACGATACGATGCAGGCGTTCGCAGCGGCTCTCATGGGGATAGCTGAGAGGAGGGCCTCCGATGTAGTCGCAGCACTATTCCTAGCCCAGGTGGGGAGCAGTGTATACGCCTCTGCAAGGATCCTGGGGGCAAGCGAGGAGGAAGCCTTTAAGGAGGCAGGGGAGGCGCTCTGCTCCATATACAAGGCCTCCCTCAGGCTATTGGATGAAAGCAGGAGGAGGGGGGCGCTCGAAGAGCACTTTAGGAGGGTCTCGAGGGAACTAGGTGGGGTGGGGTAACCGGGGTATGGGGGAGGACCCGCCTAGCAGGGCGAGGAGGGAGCTGCTGAGGGCGCTCGGCGAGATATCTAGGGCCATAGGCGACGCTGTAAGGGCGGCGGAGGAGGCGGAGAGGGGGATCCTGAAGGCTCTAGAAGACGCCTTAGGGGTGCCTCTGAGCCTCGAGACCTATAGGGTGAGAAGGCTCTACAGGTTCCCCGCCCCGCGGCAGCCCACCCTGGACGAGCTTAGGTCACTCATAGCGAGGCACATGGAGTTGGAGGGGATAGATGATGTGCTCTCGTACCTCAAGAGTATTAGTAGCGGTGATCCCCGACCTCTCCGAGGAGGGGGGAGGGGATATCCTAGAGGAGATAATGAGGCTGGGGGAGAGGGAGATAGGTAGCTGCGTGGTTATAGAGTGTGACATGGACGCTCTAGCACTACTCGACGAGGCCACCCGGCTTGGGGCCGGGGAGATAGTACTCTTCGCCCCACTCCACCGGGAGGGCAGGAGGAGGGGCCTCTACGAGAGGCTTGTAGAGCCCGCCAACGATAACCCCCTACCATCAAGGCTTGCCGGGGAGCTCTGGGCAAACCTAACGGGTAGCTTGAAGCTAGTCCACTACGAGGCTGCCCTACGTAGGCTCTACTCGAAGCCGTTTAGAGTCGTGGAGTGCGAGGCGGGAGGCGGGGGCTGTAGTGGACTACTCCAGCAGTGGATCGAGGCGAGGTGTAAGGCCTCGTAGGGTTGCAGTCATAGGCGTCGGTAACCCCCTCTTCGGCGATGACGGGGCCGGCTACTGCCTCGTCAAAGCCTTAATCTCATGCGGGGCCTCAGGGCCCGACTTCAAGGCGCTGGATCGCATCGGCCCAGGGGATCTCTCCATACTCGATGGATACGACTACGCTATATTCATAGACGCGTACCCAGCCCGTCAATCAAGCGGCCAGGGCCTAGCGGTCATAGAGTTCGACTCGAGTAGACTCGACGAGCTAGAGGCCGCGACTAGCATAAGCATGCTCGACCCCCACGGTATCGGCCCCCTCGAGCTCGTAGTACTAGCCAGGAGCGCCGGAGTCTTCAGCGGCTCAGGGGTAGTGGTAGCGGTGCCTGCCTATAACCTAGAGTTCGCCTCAGGCCTCAGCAGGCCCACGCGGGAGAGCCTACTCAAGGCACTCGAGGCTATAGTGGAGAGACTCAGGGGGCTCTCCCAGGCAATCCACGTAGACAGGGAGTGCGTGTCCCGTTGGATTAACGATAACTGCGAGAGGCCCCTTATAGACTAGGATAGACTAGGTTCTAGAGGGCCTCTAGGAGGCCCATCTTAGCGGCTCCAACCATGATCTGGCCCACCGCCACCCCTCCATCGCCCGGTGGGAGCCTCCTCTGGAGCTCAACCCTGAGCCCCTGAGCGTTGGCGGCCTCCCTCACGCCTTGAACTATGTATGTGTTCACCGAGGCGCCCCCCGAGAGGAGTATAGCTCTGCCCGCTGTGCTGGCAGCCTTAGCTGCTGCCTCGCCGAGTGCTCTGCCGAGGCCTCTTAGAGCGGTTATGGCGAGATCCCTTATGGGGATCCCCTCCTCGATGGACTCAATGAGCCATGAGATGAGGCTGGGGGTGTCCACAATCAAGCGCCCGTCAACCATGTTGAGGGGCGGTGTGTAGCCCATATCCCTCCCTCCACGGGCGGCCGCCTCAAGCTTCATGGCCTGCTCCCCCTCATAGGTCCTCCTCCAGGCTACCCCGAGGAGCGCTGAGATGGCGTCCAAGGTCCTACCCATACTCGTCGTCACGGGGGCTAGCCCCTTCTCGGCTTGGCGGTAGGCTATCCTAGCCTCCCTCTCACCGTAGGGTAGCTTGTCGAGGAGGCCGCGTCTCCTCAGGATATCAAGTGTCTCCTCCTCCGTGTAGCCCGAGGACTCTAGGAGGCCTATGAGGCCCCTCACAGACCATATCACGGCCCTCTCACCGCCTGGCAGGGGGAAGGGGTGTAGGTGGCCTATCCTCTCGAAGTCCTCGTACGATGCTAGGAGGATCTCGCCGCCCCACACGCCTCCATCGACGCCATAGCCTGTGCCATCTATGGTTATCGCAACAGCCCTAGAGCCTGGGGGGTAGCCGTGCTCTGCCATGGCACTCGCAGCGTGTGCGTGGTGGTGTTGAACCTCCACGAGCTCTGCCCCGTAGTCGGATGCCAGCCTTAAGGCGGTCTCCCTACTATGGTAGGCCGGGTGCATGTCCATCGCTATGAAGGCGGGTTTGAGCCTGTAGACTGATATGAACCACCTGAGCTCCCTCTCCAGGTCGCCCAGGTTGCCGGGGTCGTCTAGATCCCCTATGTATTGGGTGGGCACTATTTTATCCTCGAAGGACACGGCCCCCACAACCTGCAGCTCAGCGCCGACGGCCGCGGCCTCCGGGAGGGCCGCCCTAACCCTGAGCCAAGCCGGGGCGTAGCCCCTAGACCTCCTCAGGAAGACGGGTTCTCCATCAGTGTACCTTAAGACACTATCATCCACCCTATGGACTATCCTCCTCTCGTGGGCTACTATATAATCGACTACATCGGAGAGCTCCTCTAACACGCATTTAAGCGTGGTGCACATGGGGGATCCCGACTTGTTGCCACTAGTCATTATCAGGAACCCGTCTCTGACCCTGCGGAGTAGCAGCACCTGGAAGCCGGTGTAGGGTAGCATGACGCCCAGCGTGTCCAGCCCCGGGGCAACAAGCTCCGAGACCCTGGAGCCCGCTCGCTTGGGGAGGAGGAGTATGGGCCTCTCAGGCGATCTCAGGAGGCTACAGGCCCCTGGGGGAGGCTCCGTTATCTCCTCGACTACCCCGCAGTCCCTGGCCATTAGGGCGAAGGGTTTGGAGGGCCTCCTCTTCCTCCTCCTGAGCTCTTCGACTACATCATCCCTCGAGGCTATGGCTGCTATGTGGAACCCCCCCACGCCCTTGAGGGCTATTATGGAGCCCTCCTCGAGCCTCTCCGCCGCCCACTCGACGGGGTCGTCTACTCTTAGCAGGCGGCCTTTAGCGTCGTACACGAATGTCTTAGGCCCGCAGCGTGGGCAGCTTATTCCCTGAGCGTGGAACCTCCTAATGTTACCGGGGTCACTATAGTCCCTCCTGCAGGCGTTGCAGAGGGGGAAGTCCCTCATCGAGGTATTCTCCCTATCGTAGGGGACGCCATACATCATCGAGAACCTGGGCCCGCACCAGGCGCAGCTGTTCCAGTAGTAGCGGTAGAACCTGCTCTTGGGGTCGAGTATCTCTCTAACGCAGTCATCGCATATGCCGAAGTCGGGGGGTATCATGCTCCTCCTGCTCTGTGATTTGGAGCTCCTCTCTATTCTGAAGGACGTAAACCCCCGGGGCTCTATCTCTTCCACGTGTAACTCCTCTATGCGTGCGGGGGGAGGCTTCTCCCTCTCAAGGCGGTTAAGGAACGAGCTCACACTAGCCTCGCTACCCTCTATTACTATCTCGACCTCGCTACCCCCCAGGTTCCTCACATAGCCGCTTAGACCCTCCGAGACGGCTAGCCTGTATATGAAGGGTCTGAAGCCGACGCCCTGCACTATACCCACTACCCTGAGCCTTAGCGCCTTCACAGCCATCAGCTAGCCCCCCAGTGACGCTCGAGGCTTACCTTCACGCGTCGAGCTAGCATATTCTCGGGACTATCTCCCCACTTGGGGGCTCGAGTATCCTTACACCGCCTGTAATGCTTCTCAGGAGTACTCTACCAGCGTGACTCGGGTTGGAGGGCTTGTATACCTCCCCCACCATAGATGCCTCCCTGTAGCCGAGCCTATGCATGTAGTCTAGTATCTCGTCGGCTACGCTTGGATCCACGGCTAACACCGCTACCCCCTCACTTGCCAGGCTGAGGGGGTCAACACCGAGCATTTCAGCGTACTCCCTAACCTGCTCCCGAACCGGTATACTCGACTCATCAACCACTATTACGGTGCCCGTGAGCTGGGCCCAGTCGTTTAGGAGCATTGATAGTCCTCCGCGCGTGGGGTCGCCTGCTCCGTGTATGCGGCCCCTATACTCCTTGAGGAGGGGCAGCATTAGATCGGTTAGCGGCTTCACGTCACTCTTGACATTAAACTTGACCCCTATCTCCTGCTGGCTCGCAAGTATAGCGGCTCCGTGATCGCCAAGGTACCCGCTTACTATAATCTTATCGCCGGGCCTTATTTTGTCGTCCCTTATAGGCTCGCCTTCGACAACGCCCAGGCCGGTCGAGGATATGACTACCCCGTCTATCTCTCCCCGCGGCATCACCTTGAAGTCTCCCCCGATGAGGCTCACGCCATGCTTGTAGAGTGTCTCCGTATAGCTCCGCGTTATAGTGAGGAGCTTCTCGAATTCGAATCCCTCCTCTACGATGACCGCGTCCAACGCTGCCAGGGGCCTGGCTCCAGCCATTAGGAGGTCGTTTATCGTACCGCTGGCCGCCAGCACCCCTAGATCTCCCCCGGGGAAGAAGAGGGGCTTAACCGTGTAGGAGTCTATGGTCACGGCTAAGTAGCCGTTGTCTATGGGTATCAGAGCCGAGTCATCGAGGATGTCGAGGCCCGTGCCCCCCTTGACGGTCCAGTACTCCCTGGGGACAAGGGCTCTTATGATCCTCTCTATCACCTCCTTAGTCTCCCTACCCCCCGCGCCGTGTGCTAGAGTTACGCGCTTCCACATCCTTATGAACCAAGTCAACGAGCTCACCCGCCATAAGTGGGCTCACTAGGATAGGAGAGGCTCCTCAATAGCTCGTCGGCCTTCTTCTCCAAATCCTCGCGGAACTCGTTAAGCATCCGAAGTAGCTCGTCGAGCTTCTCATCTTTAAGCTTTTCTATTATTACACCGGCATGTACTATAACTATGTCGCCGGGCTTCACATCCTCATATGTGGCCCCTAGAACCTCCCGCTCGACGCCGTCGCCGAAGTCGACGAGTGCCACGTCACCCCTAACGGCCTTCACGAGCGCGGGCACACCTAAGCACAAGACTCCGCCCTTAGAGCGGGATTATTGAAAGTCCCTATTATTTTTAGCCCCGCAGGCCTCGGGGAGAGTACTACTTGAGGCCGATGCCCCTCGCTATCTCCTCTGCAAGGCCCCCGCCCCCGAATCTAGCCCATACAGCGCATGTGCCCTCACTGCTGACCATGCATGGCCCATAGGGGGTCCCGGGTGTACAGACCTTCATGAAGAGGGGGCAGTCAGTGGGCCTCGCCATGCCTAGGGTTACCTCCGCGCACCTGCAGCCCGGGGGGAGGTCGTAGCTCCACTCGTCGGGGCCGGGCTCTCTAATACCGTATTGGAGTAGTGCATCGTGGATCCTATACTTATCTCTAAAGGCTAAGCCGCTCTCAGGGACAAAGCCTATCCCCCTCCACGCGGCGTCTACTACATCGCAGCACTCGGCGATCATCTTCTGAGCGGTTCTATTACCCTCCCAGGTCACTACCCTAGAGTACTCGTTCACAAGCATGGGCTCCCCCCTGGAGAGCTGCCTGAGTATCTCCATGACTGCGAGTAGCACGTCGACGGGCTCGAAGCCCGCGACGACGGTTGGTATGCCGTAGTCCTCCACCACGAACCTCCAAGCCTTCGCCCCTACTATCGTTGAGACGTGGCCGGGCGCTATCACCCCCCTAATAGGGTTCTCCCTATGCCTCTCGAAGGTGTACCTCATTATCGGCGGGGTTAGCCTGTGCACGTTTATTATGGTGAGGTTGGAGGGGAGCATGCCCCTCACGACGGGCGCGGCTGTGGCGGGGGCCGTTGTCTCGAAGCCGACTGCTAGGAACACGCTGTCCTTACCCTCTCTAGAGGCCCTCCTTATAGCGTCTAGGATGCTATAGACTACGACGACATCGCCCCCAGCCGCTCTAGCCTCCTCTAGGCTCCGAATCCCCCCACCCGGGCGTCCAGAGCCCGGGAGCTTGTAGGCGTCACCATAAGTGTATACCCTGACGCCCTCAAGGCTGAGTTTTATCGCCGTGTCAACGTAGAAGGCCGGTGTAACACAGACAGGGCACCCCGGCCCAGCTACAAGCTCCACCTCGGGGGGCATAAGGCTCCTCAGCCCGTAGTGGGTTATCGTATACTCGTGAGTCCCACAGAAGTCCATGATCTTAATTGGGGCCTGACCCACCGCCTCAACAGCCTTCGGCGCCAGCTCGCGGATCTTCGCTAGTATAGCGTTAACCAGGGGGCCCCCGCGGAGGAGGGCCAACGCCTTACCGGACAAGAGAGCCCCCCGCAGCTATCACCGGCGGGGATAAGTTTAAAGCCCTTAACTACAACCACGAGAGGCCCGATAAGGCTATCCACGCCGCGCTCCCGGAACACGTGATCCGGGGGTTCGGAGGGCCCTCCAGGCGAATAGTGCTGCATAGTACCACAGCACCAGGGAGAGTAGGCCCAGGAGTATCCTGTAGGGCGTAGACCCCATGGCGGCGGCAAGTCCTCCGCCAGCCGCTAGGAGTCCTAGCCATGCGAAGTCCATCCAGACGTGGGCGGGGTACATCACGGCCAGCCCCCAGGGTATCTCTGCCGACTCCTCCAGTAGGGGGAACCCCGCTGTAGCCCACCACGCCAGGAAGTAGGGGTTGAGGCCGGTGTATGCAACCCCGAGTAGGAAGGCCCCGAGGAGGCCTCCACCAGCCAGTAGGGTGGCGTTGCCTGATAGGCTCGCCCCCTTGAGGGCTGCCTCCGATAGGCCTGCGGCGAAGAAGGCGGTGAAGCCCGCCATAACCGCCATGAGAGCCCTGCCAGCGCCCCCCCTGAGGAGCCCTCTCACCCTGCCCGCGGCCCTGGTGAGGGCTGCCACGTAGGGGAGCTCGAATGCAGCGTGGCCCAGAGCCACGGCTAGGCCCCCCAGGAGGCCCAGGCTCGACCCTACAGCTACGGCGGCCGCCGTGAGGGGCCCGGGGCTCAAGGCGCCGCTTGGGGTTATGAGTAGGGTCTTAGCTAGTAGGCTCCTCCTGGAAGGCAATACCCGCGGCCCCTAGGGGGCCGCAGGGTGTTCTGGTTGAAAAACCCCGCGGTTAGTCGGGCCTTATCTTGCCTAGTAGGTACCTTGTTATCACGAGTTTCTGGACCTCATTGGTCCCATCGCCTATCTCTATCATCTTTATGTCCCTGTAGTACCTCTCAACGGGGCTCTCCTTGCTATACCCTATGCCTCCGAGCACCTGCATGGCGAGTCTCACGAGGTCCGTGCCGTATCTGGCCGTGAAGTACTTGGCCATGCTCGAGTAGAGTATGTAGTCGGGGTGCCCCTGATCGGCCTTCCAGGCTGCCGTGTAGATTAGGAGCCTCGACGCCTCGAGGAGGGTCTTCATGTGGGAGATCATGGAGAGAACCATCTGATGCTCTATTATGGGCACGCCCATGCTCTCCCTCTCCCTAGCGTACTTGAAGGCCTCCTCGAACGCTGCCTGCATGACTCCCAGGCCCGTGGCCGCCGTAGTGATCCTGCCCTCGTTTAGGGCCATCATAACCTCCTTGAAGCCCCTGCCGGGCTCTCCCACTATGTGATCCTCGGGTACCCTGCAGTCGTCGAAGTACACGAGGCTCGTGCCGCTGCCCCTGTAGCCCATCATCTCCAGCTTCGAGACCTTCACGCAGGGCTTCCTATCGACTAGGAAGAGGGTTATCCCCCTATGCCTCTCCTCCGGTTTACCGGTTCTCGCCGCCACCAGGAAGAAGTCGGCGTAGACCCCGTTTGTTATGAACATCTTCTGACCGCTTATCACGTACTCGTCCCCATCCTTGACAGCCCTAGTGGTGAGGGCGGCAGCATCGGTTCCACAGCAGGGCTCCGTTAGGGCGAAGGCCCCTATAGCGCCCTTAGCGAGCCTGCCGAGGTACTCCTCCTTCAACTCCTTGCTGGCGTAGCGGACTATGGGGTAGGCCACCATGCTACCGCTGACTGTCGCCATTATGCCTATCGCACTACTCACCCTAGCAAGCTCCTCCACTGTTACAACAGCCTCTAGGAGCGAGAGGCCGGGGCCCCCGTACTCCTCGGGCACCCTCATGGCGAAGTAGCCCATCTCAGCCACGCGGCGGAGAAGCTCCTCGGGCACCGTGTTCTCCCTATCAATCCTCTCAGCGTATGGCGCCACCTCGCTCTCCGCGAACTCCCTGACCGACTTCCTCACAAGCTGGACGTCCTCGGTCTCATACGGTAGGCTCAAGCCCAACACCGGGGCTAGGAGGTGTTTATGGGGGTATAATGGGGTGGGAGCCCGGGCTGTCTATGTATCAGCCTCCAAGCGGCTCCGAGGAGCGGCCTTAGGCCTTCTGCTCCCTCCTCTTCCACGTCCTGGGGTAGAGGCCTGGCTCCATCACCACCCTCCTAAGCCTGAAGGCTATCCCCCTCCTCTCGCTGATGACCTGCTCGCTGCTCATCTCGGCCGTAGCCAGGGCTACTAGCTCCCCCTTGAGGGTGAGCACTGCCACGGTGTCACCAGGCTTTATGCCCTCGTGGAGCATAACTATCCCGGGGACCGCGAGGGGGGCGCCGTGGATTAAGCTTTCAACGGCTGTATCCCTGACCACCACCTTTGGCAGGTGGCATATGCTGAACTCGCCTGGGAGCACGACTTTCCGGAGGAGGTCGTCCTTGCCCTCCTCCCTGAACCTGTAGAGGGCCTCCGCCACGTCCTGTAGCCTCACGAGCCCCCTATCCTCCGTGAAGGGGCCGGTCCTAGTCCTCCTCAACTCCCTCATGTGAGCGCCGACGCCGAGCACCAAGCCCACGTCCCAGCAGAGCTTCCTCATGTAGGTCCCCGCCTCGCTCGCGATCCTTAGGAGGGCATACCTACCCGTGTACTCCAGCAGCTCGATCTCGTGGACAACCTTCACTCGGAGGCTCCTCTTCACACTACTCCTAACCGGGGGCCTCTGGTAGATCCTGCCGGTGAACTCAGAGAGAACCTCCCTAAGCCTCTCCTCGCTCACGGGCCTGTGGAGCTGCATGACACACACGTACTCCTTGCTGGAGTGCATAACGCTCCCGACGACCCTAGTCATCCTCTGGAGTGCAACGGGCAGGACACCGGTGACCTTGGGGTATCCCCGCCCCACTCCCTAGGGGGTGTGGGGCTCTAGGGTGCCCCCGTGTCCTGCCCGTTGCACCCCGAACATCCTCTTGACCCATGCTACGACCTCGTGGCTCGTGGGGCCGGGGGGCTTGTCTAGGTTGATCACCCCGTACTCTATGTACTTGCCTATAGGCCTCTCACGCGGCAGCCAGCCGTATCGCGGGTCAGTGGGCTCGCCCTCAAGCTTCACAAGCCACCTCCTATTGTAGCCGCAGAACTCGTCTATCTCCCTTATGAAGCTCATCCCCTCCTTCGTCACATCCCGCTCCTCCAAGGCCTCCGCTCCCCAGCGCTTGAGGCCCTTAGCCCTATTAAGAGTGGGCCCCCATCCCCCAGCTGAGGGCTGGCTGCTCTTGATTGGGAGGAGGAGCTACGACTACCTTAAGGCCGTGTATAGGCTCGGGGGCGTCCCCGGCGGCTGCTGGGTTAGCACGGGCCAGCTGGCGGAGAGCCTCGGTATAACGCCCTCCACCGCTAGTATAATGGTTAGGAGGCTCGCGGCTAGGGGGCTCCTAGAGCTGAGGGAGGGGGTTGGGGTAAGGCTTACTGAGAGGGGCTTCGAGGCCCTCATAGAGTACCTCTGGAAGTACGGCGTGCTAGAGGTGGCCTTCGTCAGGGCGGGCCTTGACCCGGAGAGGGCCAGGGAGGCTGCGGCCTCCTCTGCCGACAGGCTGCCGAGGGAGGTGGCGGAGGCCCTCTGCTCCGTTCTGGGGGAGCCCAGAGTATGCCCCCATGGGAGGCCCATACCGAGGCCCGGCGAGGTGAGGCCCGACTCCCAGCCGAGGCTCTACTGCGGCCTTGAGCCCGTCAGGCTGGCTAGGATAGTCTCGGGCGCTGCTAGGAAGGCGGGCGGCGGGTGAGGCGCCCCAGCACCCCCACACCCCTAGATGATGGCGTGGAATATATTAACTCTATAGTTGATGCAGCCCACACCCAGCCCCCAGGCGCTGGCTCCGGGGCGACAACGTAATCACCCCTACGAGGCCTAACCGCCACCCTCCCCGGAGGGTGTGGTATCACAACAGCGGCCCAGGACCACTCCAGCATATCCCTATCGGCTGGGCTATCCCCTATCGCCACCCAGCGGGCCCCCAGGAGCCATGGGGCCAGGCGCTCCAGGGCCTCCAGGGCCCCCCGCTTACCGGGGGCCCCCGTGACGTGGAGCACCCTGGCACCCTCAACAACGTTAAGGCCAGCCCTGAGCGCTCTGAGAGCTATCGCTTCCAGGCAGGCCCTATCACTGCTCCAGATAGCCTCGTCCCAGAGCCTCCTGGACGCTGCCGAGGCCTCCTCCCCCCTAAGGCCGAGAGCCTCGGAGACCTCCTCCTCGGGGGCGCCCCTGATTATCGTCACCCTATCCCTGCAGGCCGCGGGTATTATCCTCTCAAGTAGGTTCCTGAGCCCTTCTAGTCGGGGGGCCAGCTCGACCACCGCGAGGCCCGTGGAGGGATCAACCCAGTCACGCTGGGGTAGCAGATCCTCGCTGCCAACTAGGGCCCCCCCAAGCTCTACAACCCC
This sequence comes from Acidilobaceae archaeon, assembly GCA_026985385.1. GTDB lineage: Archaea > Thermoproteota > Thermoprotei_A > Sulfolobales > Acidilobaceae > Calypsonella. Next base: position 24,107 of record JALSQM010000140.1, read on the forward strand.
CAGGACGCCTCCGCAGGGGCCGTGGAAGCCCAGGCGCCTCCACCATATAGCGAGCTCCCACAGGGTCTTACTCGTGGCGGCGACGACGGGGATCCCCAGGCCCCAGAGGCTCCGGGCGGCCTCCGGGACCCCGTCGTAGGAGTAGTCGACAGAGCTAATAGCAGAAGCGTCGAGATCCGTCACAACAGCCAGGGGGTACTCGCACACCCTAAACCACCACACACCGCTTTGGGGTGGGATGAGCTATAGTATTACTGGGAGAGCCCACCACGGCCCCGGGGGGAGGCAGCGGGTACGAGTATATATTACGTGTTCAAAAATTCTTCCGGATAATCCTAGGTGCGGGTTCATAGCCTTGGGTCTAGACAGGAGGACTGGAGGGCTTCTAGGGACTAGCGCCAGCATTGTAGCCGGCCTGCTGATCATATGGGTTCTATGGATCATATACGTGAGGGGGGTGGCGAGCGCCTTCGAGGCACCCACAGTCTATGTCATGGCCTGCCTGGTAGCCCTAGGCCCCGTGGCCCTTGCAGGATACTCGGCCTACGCTAGGAGAGCGTACTGGCACATGACTAGGATATCGCCTATAGCCATAGTATTAGGCGCCCTAGCTGTGGCCCTGGGACACTCATACAGCTACCTCGTTGGTGGTGGACTCATAGTTGCCGCCTACGTGATAGAACTAGTTGTAGGCGTGAAGCTATACGAGGACCTCAGGGAGCACACGCGCCTCGGCGCCGCCCTCTTCATAGCAGGCGTTACGGTATTCATGCTCTCCCTACCAGCAGTCATAGCCCTCAGGCAAGCCGCACTCGTCTCAATAGCCGGGGACGCCGTGAAGATCATAGGCCTAGCGTTGATATTAGTAAGGATGAGCGGCTAGAGAAAGAGTACGAGGCAGTGGAGGCTGTGGTGATTAAAAAGCCGGCGGGTGTGGGGGCCTACTTCTCCCTAAATAGGAGGGCGAGCGCCCTGACGGGCGACGCCGTTCCCCCGACGAGCTTCAGGGGAGCTCCTATGAAGAGCGCCTTCTTGCCTACGAGCTTATCGAGGTTGGTGAGGTTCTCG